>NZ_JBHILZ010000069.1:0-974 GCF_042193725.1 Bartonella sp. OT172YNZD
TTAGTTTTCAATCAATTTGTAAACTTCAAAAAGTTTGGGGTCAGCTATAATTTTAAGAAAGTGTTGGGGTACAATTATAATTTAAAAAAATAAAAGAAATCAAACTGCAAGTTTAAGAAAGTTTGAGGAGAAAACAGTAATTTTCAGAAAGTTTGGGGACAAAATATTTATTTTAATCAAAGTGAACCTTTATAAAATTTGGTGTCAAATTATAATTTTCAGAAAGTTATGGGGTAAAACTAAAATTTTCAAAAATTCTGGGATTAAACTGTAATTTTCAAGAAGTACGTCGTAAAATTCAAAATTTTACACTGATCAGAGGTTAATTTGTAATTTTTAGAAAGTTTAGGAGTAATATTTTAATTTGTTATCAAACCTTAACCTTCATAAAATTTGGGATCAAATTATAATTTTAATTAAGTTTTGGGGCAAAACTCTAAATTTCAGAAAGTTTGGGATAAAACTGTAATTTTAATCATATTGTAACCTTCATAAACTATGCGGTTAAACTGCAATTTTCATAAATTTAAGTGATGAAATTGTAATTCTAAAAAGTCAGGGGTCAAACTGTAATTTTAAAAAAATTCATAGGCAAAATCGTATTTTTCTATCACACTGTAACCTTCATAAAGTTTGGGGTCAAAGTGTAATTTTCTTAGAGTTCCGGAAAAAACTGTCAGTTTCAACAAAAAAAATAGGGATTAAACTATTATTTTCAAAAATTTCATGGGCAAAACATTAGTTTTCAATCAAATTGTAACCTTAATAAACTTTGGGGTCAAACTGTAATTTTAAAAAAATATTGGGGTACAATTATAATTTTAAAAAATAATAGAAATCAAACTGTAATTTTAATAAAGTTTGGGGACAAAATTTTATTTTGAATCAAACTATATCCTTCATAAAATTTGGTGTCAAATAGTAATTTTCAAAAAGTAATGGGGTAAAACTAATTTTTTTTAAAAATCTGGGAA
>NZ_JBHILZ010000070.1:0-944 GCF_042193725.1 Bartonella sp. OT172YNZD
ACGATAGTGTTAGTTTTTTTATTATATATGTTATTGTTATTGTACCCTCTTGAAGAATCTTGAAGAAGTCTTGAAGAATCTTCTTGATTTTTATGTTTCCTCGTATTGGCTGCTTTCTGCGCTCTTTCTGCAAACTTATTTAAAGTTTCATCCGAATTTTTTAATTCTTCTTCAACATCTGAACTCCACAAACGACCATCTTCTAAACAGATAATGTGTCCAGATCTAAATAAATAATCTAATGCCTTTTGAAACCTTTTTACTGAACAGCAAGTAAAATGAGATAATATTTGCGCATCATTGAAAAGAGGTTCTCTGATACGCAACATTTGCAATCGCAACCGCATATAAACATTGCCTTCAATCGCAGGCAAATGTGCAAGATCAAGTAACCACTTGTCTGCAAAAAGCCTTGTCCATGGTATTTTACTGGACATGTATATCCCCTTCTTTCATTAAATATAAAATTGCCGAAGCATCTGCTTCGTTGTCGTCTTTAGGCGCATGCCCTTTTGCACACACCGCCTTAATCATTTCTTCTTTTGAGGCGTTGCCTTTTCCTGTTGTTGCCTTCTTAATTGTGCCAACAGGAATGCCTTCATATGGTATCTGATGATGTTCACACCACGCTGTTAAGGTTGCTAGAAAGCCCCCGTAAATATGAGAAGCGTCTGTACCTACATGCCGGCGGACCTCTTCAAAATACACCGCGTCAATTTCATCAACGGAGCTCTTTAATTCAGTAAGCCACCGTTTAAAGCGTAAATAACGCATACCACCGCCTTCAAAACGGCGTGGTTGAAAATCTTCTGTATCGCTTGTGATAAAACCATCCGCACCGCATATCGCCCAGCCTGTCTTGGTCCCTAGATCAAGACATAAAATGGTTTGTGCGTTAGTGATCATAATCCCCCCTTAAGGCTGTTGTGTGTTTATGCGTGCGT
>NZ_JBHILZ010000071.1:0-925 GCF_042193725.1 Bartonella sp. OT172YNZD
GGCACAGCGCCACGTTATCAATATTTTGCCCTCTCAAGCGATATCCATGTCAAAGATGCTTTTGTTTATCGTGTGGGTAAAAGCCCGCTTATTCATGTTGCGCTTTTTAGTGACGCTCCTTCAGGGGTGGTTGATGCGGCTTTAATTGCAAAGGTGCAAACAGCCCTTGATGCTCCCCATGTTAAAATGACTAATGACCACATCTTTGTGAAAAGCGCGGTACAGCGGGTGATCGATGTTTCTGCTGATTTTTGGTTGTTACCGGATGAAGGCTCCTTTGTTTTGGAAAGAGCGGAGCAGAATTTAAGAGCGGAATGGGCGCGTGCACAAAGGCTTGGGCGTGATCTGTCTTTAAGTTGGATACTAAGCCGCTTGATGGTTGAGGGCGTTCACCATGTGAACATAACGCACCCTTGTGAGGATATTTTGGTCGCACCTGATGAAGCGGTCGCACTAGGGGATATTGTCTTGTCTGAACGGGGGCGTGCTTATTGATGCTTTCCTCACTTTTGCCACCGAATTCGAGCTTATTTGAACGCTGTTTTGCAGAAGCAATGGCTTTCGACCCTCACGTTAAAACGGCACTCGAAGAAATACCTCGCGCGAAATTTATCACGCGTCCGCCTTCTTGGTTGCCCTTTTTAATAGACGAATATGGCTTACAAGAATTAAGCCCTTATTTTTCTAACCTTTATGATTTGATTGATCAGGGTCTCGCCTGGCAGCGCCTGCGTGGCTCACTTGCGGCAATAGAAATGGGACTTCAATGGCTAGAGATTTCTGCACGCTTTCAACCCGCCTGGACAGAGCGAGCATGGTGGAATTCCTTTCAACTTGATTTTGATCAATTGCCTGAACGGAAAAGCCTTGAAGCCATTGAAGCAATCACTGACCTTTCCAAAAGTTTGCGCTCTGATTTTCGCCG
>NZ_JBHILZ010000072.1:0-891 GCF_042193725.1 Bartonella sp. OT172YNZD
GAAGAGCAAGCGCGTATAAACGCAAAGATTGATGCGCAGTTTGCTGACTTTAGAGACCACACCATTGATGTTGCACGGGCTGCTGGGGGTGTTGCTGCCGCGCTTGCTGGTGGCAATGTTGATGCCGGCGCCGATGCCGCTGGTAATGCCGCTGCTAATAACTACCTCAGCAGTGCTCAACAAGCTCAGATGAAGAAAGAATTAAAGGAGTGTCCTGATGATCAGTGTCGAAGAGATGTTAACGAAAAATGGTTCGAGATTGATGAACAACAAGATAGAACTTTTTCGACAGGACTTATGTCTGGTCTCATTGCCGATGTACCAATCAAGTTATACGAGTTAGCTGATAGCGGTGTGAAGAACATGATGTTACAAATAATGATATTTGCTAGCAATCCATGGGAGGGCGGTAAAAGGGCTGTTAAAGACATTGGAACAGGAGCGTCTTGGGTCGTGAGTGGACATGTGATTGATGATGTCTGGGAAGGTGCTGGTCAATTCTGGGGAGGTATTGAGGATTCCTTTATAGGGGATATAGATTACGTAAAAGAGAATTTTGAAAAAGCGGGAGTTGACGGAGCTTTTAATGCTGGTTTTGAAACAGGAAGATTATCAGCCGGAGTGTTAGAAAATTTTGCTGGAGGCGCTGGAGCAGCCAAGGGAGCCATAAAGCTTGGCGAAAAGGCTGTGATCAAGTTCAATGCTAGGAAAGATTTTGCCCAATTCGCTTCCAAGAAAAATCTTGCAGAACTTGCCGCTCAAGGAGATCCTGACAAACTTGCGGCGAAGAAAGAACTGACCAAACTTGCTGCTCAAGAAAAAAAGAAGTGGTTAAAAAAGAAACCCACTAAATTTACCGATAGCAAATTTGGACAGACTAACAAAGCCTAT
>NZ_JBHILZ010000074.1:0-857 GCF_042193725.1 Bartonella sp. OT172YNZD
GCCTTTGTCTGCGCATCGGCCCTCTGCCAAACACCCAATAACTGAGCAAAAATCCGTTCCTGTTCATTAATTTGCGGTGGCGTATTAACCCCATTGACCAAATCAACAGCCCGCCTCAAATCCCCCTCAACCTGTTGCAAAGCAACCGCAACCCGCCGTTGCGAAACCGGCTCCATCTTGGCTAATTTTAACAATTGCGCTTGATTATCCGCCAATGCTGTCCCCCGCAAAACAGACCGCAACTCCGGCTGTAAATGCTGAGCAATTTTCGTTAAATAATGCACTGCACGTTTCGATAAACCAATACGATCTGCCACATGTTCAGCAAAAGGGTAATGTTTACCCAATTGCTCTTCATCATGCAATTGTGCAATGTTTGCACTATTGCTCATTTTAGAAATAGGATCAACTTGTCCCAATTTCTCATCACCGATCAAAGGATCAACTTGATCCTTTGATTTTTCATCCCCTTCACACCCAGTTTCATCGTGATCTGAAGTTATATTACTGTCCCTTTGAGCAATTGGGGCAACTTGCCCCAATTGCTCTTTTTTGGCTGTATGTTGATTACTACCATCCCCACCAACCTTAATTTCCCCATACTTCTTTTCCCACAATTCGCGGTAAGTCTGGACAAAAAGCGCACGATCAATAACAGACAATTCATTGCGAAACAGGTTTTCAGCCACTTCTAAAAGCGCAGCATTGTCCTTATCCGCCTGCACCACAACGGCATCAATTTCGCTATAGCCTAAAAGCTCCGCAGCCCTCAGCCGGTGTGCACCAGCAATAAGCGTATAATTGCCTTCCTTAGCATTGGGGGTATGGCGCACCGTAATCGGATTCATCAATCCCTC
>NZ_JBHILZ010000075.1:0-853 GCF_042193725.1 Bartonella sp. OT172YNZD
CGTCTCTCTCGGATGCATGAGGGCTCCTGTTATTTAACATTTATCCTTTTCTTTATATTGGTATCGTGTTATGATACATAAAAGAACGAATAAAGGTGATTTGGTGATTGAATCTTTTGCTGATAAGCGGTGTAAAGATCTTTTAGAAGGCAATCCGCCCAGAGGCTTTCCCACCACTCTAGTGCGTATAGCCCAAAGAAAGTTGTTTATGCTCGATAAAGCAGTTGATCTTAAAGATTTGCGCAGTCCTCCGGGAAATCGTCTAGAAGCATTGAAAGGAGAGCGTAAAGGTCAATATTCTATCCGTATTAATGACCAGTTTCGTATTTGTTTTGAATGGCGCTCTAATGGCGCCTATGAAGTTGAAATCGTAGATTATCATTGATCTGTAGGAGGTCGAGATGAAAAATTATATAGCGATTCATCCCGGAGAAATTTTACGAGAGGAATATTTAAAAGAATATGCTCTCTCTGCTTATGCCCTTGCAAAAGCATTAAATGTTCCACGCACGAGAATAGAACGTATTGTTGCTGAAAATAGTCCAGTGACTCCCGATACAGCACTAAGATTAGCCTATTTTTTTGATACTACTGCTGAATTTTGGCTTAACATGCAAGCTGCTTACGACGTTAGTATATTACAAACTGAAAAAGCAGACGAATTTGCCAAAATCAATAAATTTGAATGTAGGGTTTAACCACTCCCCACCTTTAAAGATGGGGAAGGGAGGCATATTTTTTAAATTAAGCAACCTTTTTAATGGGGCTCTCTAAACTTGGTTCATAAGCTTTCAACAAAGAATCCGTGCTATGTGGTAGCTCTGAAGCTCCAAAATCTGTAAGAATTGCCAAA
>NZ_JBHILZ010000076.1:0-831 GCF_042193725.1 Bartonella sp. OT172YNZD
GGATTCATCAATCCCTCCCGCACTATTGATTGTGCAAGTGCCTTGGCATGCTCATCATCCACAGGGCGTATACGCTCCGGCACCACAATCACATCAAGAGCAAGCTTTTGAAACTGTGCCATCACGCCCCCGCCTTTCTGATCTCTTTAAAGAACAAATCCATCGCACGCCCTGCCCATCTTCGATAAGCTTTCGCAAAAACGGGTTCTTCCAAACGCCGGTTAATCACTTGCATAGATAGAGAAATAGAAGTCCGCTGACGTGCCTGTATCGCAACAATACGCCGCCGTGGCACCTCAAACTGATAATGCAAAATATGAATAACAATCTGTCGTGCTAACGCTGCATCAAATAAGCCATGCGGGGGGTCAATAATATACCGGATCGGCAGATGCTTAAATCCACTACTCACGGCTTTTAAAGAACAGGAAAGCATCACCTGTAAACGTTCAACTTCTGAATAAGGATTAACGATATCGCTTCTGGCTTCTGGGGTCCATAAATTACAAGCAGCAACCATAACCACCCCCTATAAAAACAATATGACCACCATCTAATCGCCAGAACCAACCCTTCCAAACGGCTGTTCTATGATGCAACTCTATGCAATTTATCTTGCCTATTTCGTACTGATCTTTAGACATTGATAAACCTTTTTATCTTATGGTATTTAAATTCATGGCAAATGCGCAAAAGCGCAAAGCCATGTAACGAAGTTTAAGCAGCATTACCGCGCAAAGCAGAATGCGCACGCGAATCTGTGTTGGCATGTTTTGCTGCTTTAAAAATGCGACGGCGACTTTTGGGGTAGCGGTCGCTAAAAACCTGCTC
>NZ_JBHILZ010000077.1:0-826 GCF_042193725.1 Bartonella sp. OT172YNZD
CAAGAGCAAACTGAAGTCTCTTTTAGATGGAGATATTTCTGAAGGTTCTACGGAAGCGATCACTGGTAATCAGCTTTATTCATTGAATACTACGTTAGCTCAGTATTTTGGTGGAGGTGCTGGTTATAAGGATGGCCAATGGACAGCACCTACTTTTAATGTTTCTCAATTCAATGCAGATGGTAGTTTTTCTGAGAAGAAGAGCTATCATGATGTAGCGGGTGCTTTTGATGGTGTCAGTGAGAGTATGACGAGTATCAACGATCGTATTAAAGAGGTTTCTGACAATATTGATAGGAATAGCTTGAATTGGAATGAAGACAAAGGAGCGTATGACGCTAGTCATAAAGGAGAAGCGAGTAAGATTACGAATGTAGCAGATGGTAAGATAGAAAAAGGATCGCAAGAAGTTGTTAATGGAGGACAACTTTGGACAGTGAATGAGAAGGTAAAAAAGGTTGAGGAAAAGGTAGATACGATTGATAAGCAGGTAAAAGATATTGAAAGTGTAATAACGGATGGGGTGGTTAACTATGACAAAGATGGAGATGGTAAGAAGACGAATAGCATTACGTTAGTAGGTGGGAATGAGAGTGATCCAGTTTTGATAGACAATGTAGCTGATGGTGAGATTGAGTCAGGCTCGAAAGAAGCTGTTAATGGAGGTCAGTTATATGATTATACGGAACAGCAGATGAAGATAGTTCTTGATGATGCGAAAAAGTATACGGACGATCAAGTTAGTAGTCTTGTCAATGATGGTGTTAATGAGGCGAAGACTTATACAGATATGAAGTTTGAGACTTTGAATTATGCCATTGAGGAT
>NZ_JBHILZ010000008.1:0-118952 GCF_042193725.1 Bartonella sp. OT172YNZD
AAGGAGCAAATAAGAAAAAATTAGGTAAAATTGTATAAACTGTAGAAGGTGGTCCAAAAGGTGGTCTGAAAATTGTTGTTTAAAGAAAAAATCTATATACTTCAATATACTAAAGTAATAAAACGGTGCCCAGACGCGGATTCGAACCACGGACACGCGGATTTTCAGTCCGCTGCTCTACCAACTGAGCTATCTGGGCATGCCTCATAAAAAATACAAAGCGTTTGCGGTTATAACATTAAAATTTTCTCTGTCCAGTCATCAAAAGAAAAATAATTGATTTTTTAATAAGTTTATCTCCCTTTTTCTAGAGAGTTATCAATGAATCTTTATCATAAAATAAATTTGATAGGTGTATTGGACACGTTAGTGTATTGTTATTAGAATGCTATCTTATCGTGGTAATAATACGAAAAAAATTAAAAAAAATCAATCGAGAAACATGGTTAAGAAAGATTTTTTATAAAGTTTCTATGAATTTTCAGCATACGAAATAATAGAAAATATTTTTGATTTTTTCTAAAAAGATCATTGATTAGTCTTTATAATAATTTGTTCTTCTTTATAAAGAAAGAAAAACATCTAAAAGGGGAGAAAGAATGATAATGTTACAAAAACCAAGCAGTCGTCCCAATAATACTAATTTTTCTTCAGGTCCCTGTAGCAAACGGCCTGGTTGGACTCTTGATGTTCTTAAAAATGCATTAGTTGGGCGTTCACATAGATCTAGAGAAGCAGAATTAAAACTTGCTGAAGTTGTTAATTTAACCCGTGAGATTCTTGAGGTTCCTTCTGATCATCGTATAGGAATTATGCCAGGTTCAGATACCGGTGCTGTTGAGGCTGCTCTATGGTCTCTATTAGGTGAGCGTGGCATTGATATGGCGGCGTGGGAAAGCTTTGGATTTGGGTGGAATAAAGATGTTGTCGAGCAATTAAAGCTTTCTGATGTGCGTCGTTTTGAAGCTCCTTATGGTGAAATACCGGATTTAACACAACTTGACTTTGATCGTGATGTTGTTTTTACATGGAATGGGACAACTTCTGGTGTGCGTATTCCTAATGCGGATTTTATTCCGCATAAGCGGGCTGGATTGACCATTTGTGATGCAACATCTGCAGCTTTTGCGCAATATCTTGATTTTTCAAAATTAGATGTTGTTACTTTTTCATGGCAGAAAGTGTTGGGAGGTGAGGCTGCGCATGGTATGGTGATTTTAAGTCCTCGTGCTGTTGAGAGGCTTGAGAATCATGTTCCAGCTTGGCCTATGCCTCAACTTTTCTATATGACAAAAAATGGAAAATTGAACGAAGATATTTTTAAAGGAAAGATAATCAATACACCTTCTATGCTTTGTGTTGAGGATTTTCTTGATGGATTGAAGTGGGCAAAATCTCTAGGAGGTGCAGCGGCATTAAGAGCACGGGTTGAGAAAAACTTTTCTGTATTTGATGCTTTTGTTCGCAAAACACCATGGTTAGAATATTTGGCAAAAGATCCTGAAGTGCGTTCTAACACCGCTATTTGTTTAGACATTGTGGATCCAGTGATTGCTGCTTTGGATACGGAAAAGCGAGTGTCTTTTATAAAAGCAGTTGTGAAACGTCTTGATGAAGAAGGGGTTGCTTATGATATCGGTTCGTATCGCGATGCTCCTCCTGGGCTTCGAATTTGGGCGGGTATAACAATTGAAGCTTCCGATCTTGAAATTTTAACACAATGGCTTGAGTGGGCGTTTCAAGTTGAAAAAGCACAGCTTTAAATAATTACTGGTGATCTTTACAACGTGTTTTTAAACAAAAAAGGATACGAGAGATTATGATGATCTTTCGTATTCTTATATCAGAAAAACAGTCTCTAAATATTACATGAATTGTAAAAGATTAAGAGGGGGAATAAATACTCTGTCAAGTGTTGGATACGAACAAATTAAAATCTCTAATTTTTTTACGTTTTGTAGCAAAAATAACGGATTTAAAATATTTTGGTATTTGCTTATTTTTATTATCATAAATTTGAAAATTTAATCACTTGAAGATTGAGAAAAATCTGAAATGAGGAGTCGCGCTTGCTCTAAGGTTTCGTTATAAAGAAGTGTTTGTTTTTAAATACTGGTTTTTTTGACCAAACACAACGGAGAAAGTTATGGCCAATGTAGTTGTTGTCGGTACACAATGGGGTGATGAAGGCAAAGGTAAAATTGTAGATTGGTTGTCTGAGCGAGCAGATATCGTGGTGAGATATCAGGGGGGGCATAATGCTGGCCACACATTGGTTATTGATGGAGTTAGTTATAAATTATCACTTTTACCGTCTGGTTTAGTGCGTGGCAAGTTATCAATTATTGGCAATGGTGTTGTTGTTGACCCTCATCATTTTGTTGCAGAATTAAAAAAATTATGTGATCAGGGTATAAAAATCACACCAGAAATTTTACGTATTGCTGAAAATGCTCCTTTGATTCTTTCTTTGCATCGTGATCTTGATGCAATTCGAGAAAGCGGTTTATCTGGTTTAAAGATTGGTACAACAAAGCGTGGTATTGGACCGGCTTATGAAGATAAGGTGGGACGTCGTGCTATCCGAGTGATGGATTTAGCAGAAAAAGATACACTTATGGCTAAGATTGAGCGGCTTTTGAGGCATCATAATGCTTTGCGTCGTGGGATGGGTGTTGCAGAGATTGATTCTCAAGCACTTTATGATGAATTGATGCAAGTTGCGGATAAAATTTTGCCCTTTATGGATTGTACGTGGCGTCTTTTAGATGAAGGTTATCGAGGAGGGAAACACATACTTTTTGAAGGTGCGCAAGGAGCTTTACTCGATAATGATTTTGGAACTTATCCTTACGTAACATCATCGAATACAGTTGCTGGGCAGGCATGTACAGGTTCAGGGATGGGACCTAGTGCAATTCATTATGTTTTGGGTATTGCAAAAGCGTATACCACACGTGTTGGAGAAGGGCCTTTTCCTACAGAGCAGATAAATGACATTGGTGAATTTCTGGGAGTACGTGGGCATGAATTTGGTGTTGTAACGGGTAGAAAGCGTCGATGTGGTTGGTTTGATGCTGTCTTAGTCCGTCAGATGGTAGTAGTTTGCGGTGTTCAAGGTATAGCATTGACAAAACTTGATGTTTTGGATGGTTTGGATGAAATAAAAGTTTGTATTGGTTATGAGCTTGATGGTAGAAGGATTGATTATTTACCTTCTTCTATGGGAGCCCAAGCCCGTGTGAAGCCTATTTATAAAACATTAGAAGGTTGGAAAGAAAAAACAGCCCATGCATTGAGGTGGGAAGATTTACCAATGCAGGCTGTTAAATATATACGCTATATTGAAGAACTGATTAACACAAAAATAGCTTTATTATCTACGAGTCCGGAACGCGAAGATACTATTCTTATTACAGATCCCTTTGCAAATTGATTATTACTTTTAGGTTTCCATATAGATCTTTTGTTCATTTCTATATCTTTTAACAAAAAGAGCTTTTAAGAGCGCGTGAAAGAAAGCTGTAAAATAACATTGTTTATTTTGCATATTCATTTTACACTATGACGATAGATGTACCAATATAAACGACAATAAATTTATGAGCCTAAAATAAAGCTGTTTTGGCCTGAGTGTTAGGTTTTTTTTGCTTAGTTTAAGAGAGATTATAGAGGAAATGGTAGATTTCGTTGGAATCTTAAAAAAGGCAATTAATGCACAAAATAATGTTACACCACAAGTGCGTAAGCGGATTTATAAACGGGCTATCGAAACATTAGAATATCAATTTGTAACATCAAAAATACCACAAGCAATAGCAGATGAACAAAGAAAGATTCTTCATAGTGCTATTGCAACGGTTGAAGAAGAATATTTAGCAGTTGAAAAGAAGTTGCTTTCTTCAGTTGTTGGGTGGAATCCCACAAATATAAATGAAGATAAGAAATATATAAAAAAGACTATATTACCAAAGAATAATGAATTTTCAGTGGTAGACATAAAAAGAAAGCAGGATTTTGTTACACGTCCAAAGGATAGCAAGTTATTTGATGAGCCTTGGGTATCAGATATACCAGATGCAGAGCCTGTTAATATAGAGGCTGATGTGTCTTCTCAGCATGTTAATAGCTGTGCGTTAAAGGTCTCTTCGTCGCAAGAAGATAATCCGCATATTGTTTCGCATATTTTTTCTCAGGCTTTACATCGTGCTAATAAATCATTGGTGCAAAGGCGTATTGTGATAAGTGCTGTTTCTGTTGTTAGTTTTGCTGTTTTAACTGTTGGTATTTTTTTCATTGGTGGGCGTGTATTTGTATCAAATGATCATCAGGTGTTAGGAGAAAATCTTCAAGTTTCTCACGAAGTACCAAAGGCACTTTCGGTTAAGAGAAAATTAACACAACGTTTATTAGAGGATGGGAGTGAAATTGATGTCGGTTTAAAACAAGCGACAGATTCTTCGGATGAAGAAGGAGTCTCAACAGTTGTTTCCAGCAATTTGCAATCGCTTGATAAATTAGGTGAAGCTGTTTTTTATCAAGCACGTACAAATTATGATGCAGAAAAGATAGCAACCGGAAGTGTTCGCTGGACGCTTATAAAGGAGTCTTATGTGAAGGGGGATCCAGAAGAAACAGCTATACAAGGTGATATAACAATTCCCGATGAAGGGCTATCATTACGGTTAATTTTACGTCGCAATACTGATCGGTCATTTCCTGCTGCATATATTATGGACCTTATTTTTATTCTTTCTGATAAATTCTCAGGTAAAGCTATAAGCAGTGTTCAAGCGTTAACCTTTAAAGCAAGTGAACAATCTATTGGGCAGACTTTAATACGAACTATTTCTACAAAAATTAACGATGATTTTTTTCTTGTTGCATTGAGTGGTAATCATCCATTTCTTGATCGAAATTTACAATTGATGCGAGAATTAGATTGGATGCGTTTGGTGTTAACGGATAAAAACGGACGTATAAATGAATTAACCTTTTCAAAAGGACCAAAAGGTGAGTCTATTTTCAATAAAGTTGTTGGACAATGGCTTGCACAACAAAATAAGTTAACAGTTCTTGGTCAGAAAAATAAAACATAGATGCAAATAAAATAAAAAGTTATTTCTCGATATCAGTTTTTATTGGTTACATCAAACACGCTCAATAAAACCATACATCATAACTCAAAGGATTCTACAGGCTAATTTACAAGTACAAAGCCAATATATGCCTCTCTCATTTCTACTTTAAAAATGCGCAAAAATTGGCCTCATACCTAATTCTAGAGTCTTATATTTGACTTTGAGATAAAGCAGAATCTCTGATAGAATTTTGCACTTTTTCAAATGCACGCATTTCAATTTGTCTTACTCGTTCTCGACTAATATTAAATTCACCAGAGAGTTCTTCTAGAGTTAATGGTATATCGTTTAAACGACGCGCTTTGAATATACGTTTTTCGCGTTCATTAAGATTGTTCATGGCATTTATAAGCATGGAACGACGATTCTCCAATTCACTTTTTTCAATTAAAATTTGTTCTTGATCGTTAGATTCATCTACCAACCAATCTTGCAACTCGCTGTTTTCCCCTTCTTTTGTACGAAGGGGTGCGTTGAGTGAAGTGTCACCACCAAGTCGGCGATTCATTGATACAACTTCATCCTCTGAGACATTCAACTGGGTTGCAATTTCTTTTACTTGTTCTGCATTGAGATCACCGCTATCAAGTGCTTGAAGTTTACTTTTTAATTTACGAAGGTTAAAAAACAGGCGCTTTTGATTAGCTGTTGTCCCCATCTTCACCAAACTCCAAGACCGCAATACATATTCTTGGATTGATGCTTTAATCCACCATATTGCATAGGTTGCAAGACGAAAACCCCGTTCGGGTTCAAAGCGCTTAACAGCCTGCATGAGTCCAACATTGCCTTCTGAAATGACTTCCCCAATGGGAAGTCCATAGCCGCGATACCCCATCGCGATTTTAGCTACGAGACGCAAATGACTGGTTACCAGCCTATGTGCTGCTTTTAAATCATTATGCTCACGGTAACGTTGAGCTAACATATATTCTTCTTTTGGATCAAGCATAGGAAAACGACGCACTTCTTCCAAATAACGGTTTAATCCGCCATCGCCTGTGGTTACTGATAACAAATTCATATGGGCCATAATAGCACCCTCCTTTTGTCTGAATTCCCTGATAAGGCAAATTCTATGTTTCAGATAGTAATATCCGTGCACATTCACTTTAGCATATTTTTCAATTTTGTTCAAAAAAAGATATTTTATTGTGAAATCTTGAGAAGGAGAAAAGTTTCAATTCATTTTTTTAAAATGCTTAATAAGTTTAGCCATATCTTGAGGTAGTGATACAGAAAACGACATAACTTTACCGGTAGAAGGATGTTCAAAAGTGAGACTTGTGGCATGGAGTGCCTGTCGGTTGAATTGATCGATTGCATTTTTAATAGTGGGGTTGAATGTGTTTAATTTTGTTTTAAAAGCGTTTCCATAAACTGTATCGCCTATGAGTGGATGCCCAATATGAGCCATATGAACACGGATTTGATGGGTGCGTCCAGTTTCCAAGCGACATTCCAGAAGGCTAGCAAAAGATCTTGAGTCTGCATGAGAGCCATATTTTTCTAGCAAAGAAAAATGTGTAACAGCATGGCGAGCATAAGGGTTTTGGTTATGAATAACAGCTTGCTTTGTTCGGTTATGGGGCGAACGGCCAAGTGATGCATCAATTGTCCAAACATTGCGGTGAGGTGTCCCCCAAATCAAGGCATGATAGCGTCGGTCTAATGCACAGGTACGTCCATGATCAGAGAATTGAGCACTGAGACTTTTATGAGCCAAATCATTTTTTGCAACAACCATAACACCACTTGTGTTTTTATCGAGACGATGGACAATGCCAGGGCGTTTAACACCACCTATACCAGATAAACTATTACCGCAGTGATAAATAAGAGCATTAACCAACGTACCGGTCCAATTTCCATTACCAGGATGAACAACAAGACCTGCTGGTTTGTTAATAACAATGATATGATCATCTTCAAAAAGGATGTCCAATGCAATAGCTTCAGCACTAGGTTCTGCATCACGAAGGTCAGGCATTGTCAATTCAATTATTTGCTTAGGTCTTAATTTTGTTTTTGGTTCCTTTATGAATTGACCATCAATTTTAAGATAGCCTTCACGGATGAGGGTTTGCAAACGCGAACGTGAGAACACATTATGATATTGTTTTGCTAGCCACTGATCAAGACGTTGCCCAAGAGCACCTTCATCCGTTATTTTTTGTATTACCATACGATTCCTATTAAGTTTTTAATAAGATTTTACCAGTACGAAATTGCTTTACTATCGAGAAATTCTTTAATTCCCCAATGTCCCCCTTCACGGGCGCGTCCAGAAAATTTTACACCTCCAAAATAGCTTCCACTGGGTAATCCATGTCCGTTAACTTCCACCATACCAGAGCGTACCTGTGCCGCAATACGACGACATTTATTGCGATCTTGCGATTGAATATAATTTGTAAGACCATACTCAGTGTCATTCGTTAAAGCTACAGCTTCTTCTTCTGTATTAAAAGCAAGAATCGAGAGAACTGGACCAAAGATTTCTTCTTTGAAAATACGCATATGAGATTTTACATCAGCAAAGACTGTTGGACGGACATAATAACCGCGTTCAATTCCTCTTGGTAAACCAGTTCCACCTGCAACAAGAGTTGCACCATCATCAATTCCCGATTGGATAAGATCTTGAATTTTGTCATATTGTTTTTTTGAAACGACGGGACCAATATGATTTCCTTCTTGGCAATTTGGTCCTACTTTTGTTGTTTCTGCAATATCTTTGGCTATTTTTATGGCTTTGTCATAGATGCTCTGTTCCACAAGCATACGAGTCGGTGCATTACAGCTTTGTCCACTATTATAAAAGCAATGTCGCACACCACGTTGAATAGCATCTGAGTCGGCATCAGCAAAGATAATATTCGCTCCTTTTCCCCCAAGTTCCAGACAGACTCTTTTTAAAGTAGCGCTAGCATTTTTAGAAATATCTTTTCCTGCTCTAGTTGAACCAGTAAAGCTAATCATTTCTAGATCTGGATGTGCTGAGAGATAAGAGCCGACAGTTGCACCATCACCATTGATTAAATTAAAAACACCGGCAGGGAGTGCGGCTTCATTTAAAAATTCAGCAAAAAGCATAGAAGAAAGAGGCGCAATTTCAGAGGGCTTTAATACCATGGTACAGCCAGCCAAGAGAGCAGGGATAACTTTAAGAGTTACTTGATTCATAGGCCAATTCCATGGCGTAATTAATCCTACGACGCCGATAGGATCGTAGTGAAGAATTGCTTGCTCATTTCCCTTTATTAAAGTTTTTTGGAATGAAAACTCTTTATAAGCTTCGATAAAATTGCGAATGTGGGAACTGCCAGTTGCGGTTTGCGCATTAAGTGCCATATCAATTGGTGCTCCCATTTCCATTGAAATGGTTTTTGCCATGTCTTTAGAACGTTTTTCATAGATATTTAGAATTTTTTCGACGAACCCAAGACGTTCATTTGGTGACGTTGTTTTCCATTTTTGAAACGCTTCTTTAGCTGCGTTAATTGCTTTATCGGCATCTTTTGTACTTCCAAGGCTAATGACAGCACAAGCCTCTTCTGTGGATGGATTAATGACGTCAAAATCGTGAGGAGTGCTTGGGTCATCCCATAGACCATTAATATAAAACTTCCGTTTATTAAACATAATTCGCTCCCTTTTTTCTATTTGTGTTTATGTAATTATGATTATCTTAGTCTAAGCCGTTTTAAACGAGGATAACAAGGGTAATCTTATAAAAACGCGAGAAATTAGATTGTATTATGATAATGGAGCATAAAGAATTCAATAGAGTAATGCTTAATATACCCATTTGTATTATTGGCCTAATTACTTTTATGAAATGGAAGAGAAAGAGAGGTATAGACAATTTTTGAAGCCTTTTTATCATGAGGTTTTCTTCAAAATAAATGAAATACGAGCTCTATGATACCATAAACTAGACAATTTATATCGTAAATATGCAGAAGGGGGATTATGAATATGCATTATGGCATTATTTTTTTTCATTAAAAAGTAACCATCAGCAAAAGGTTATTAACCTTCGTATGATAGTTTCTATGAATTCTTTTTGAAAAGGTTATTTTTCTCATTGCTATAAATTTGTTGGGTGCCATGCATAATTCGAAAACAAAATCTATTTCTACGTCTTCTTTTTCTGATGATGGTACGAAAGCTGCATCAAGAGAAGATTTATCTATTAAGATTACTGAGATATTTCCTTATCCGGAAGTATGGAAAAAGGCATTTACCCTCGGAAAAAATGTCCGTTTCACGCGAACTCCAGAAGTTGAGATTTTGCGCCGTCGTATAGAAACAGATCCAGTTTTTGCAAAACAGTTTAAATTTTTTACGAAGCAAGATCAAAAAAAAATTACAGATACCGTACGTTGTAACAAGAAAACAACAAGCGTTCCATTGACAAAAAAAGTCATTAATCCCCAATCAATAGAAAATAAAACGTCGGTTTGTCATTCAACAGTTTTGAAGCAGTTGTCACGACAAGCTACTCGTATGCCGTCAGAAAATATTCTACTTGAGGAGGATAAACAAGAGCATAAACTGCAAGTAGAAAATGTGCTACAAAAGATGAATCCTGCTTGGCATCTTTCCGATGATGCATTTTTTGAATGCGTATCTTTGATATTTGAACATATGGATACTCAAACTTCAAAAGAGGATGAAACATCGATTGACACAACAAATGAAATTACATCCGTTATCCCTTCTGCCTTTGATGAGTCAATAACTGCTCTTTACCGTGTTCTTGAATACCGCTTTCCGCAACTCTATGATTCAATTACATCAGAATCTCCAGCGGAAAGGATACGAGGCGTTGAGCAAATTTCTGATTTAATGCATACGAATAATGATATTACTAAAGAGTGTCATTCTAAGCTTTCTGTTGAAGATTCCGTTCATACGTTAAGTAATGCAAGGGCGTTAAACGATACTGAGGCACTAAGCGATTCTGAGTCTAGTACAGAGACGAAAAAAACCAATAACATTGCCGATTGCATGACAAAGAATGTCACATCATCTTTAAAAGATTTGTCTGTGATGCAAGCAAACGGTAAAACGAAAATATTGCAATCTACCCGCGTGCCATTAAGCGATTATGATTCTGCTTTTATACAAAATATTCAATCTATTGATAGTGATGTTTATGAGTTTCCTCCGATCAATTTATTACAGGAACCTGTTTTTCATGAAGGTACGATGATTCCTCAGGAAACATTGGAACGCGGTGCTGGGCTTTTGGAAAGTGTTTTGGAAGATTTTGGTATTAAGGGTGAGGTTATCCATGTACATCCAGGGCCAGTGGTTACAATGTATGAATTTGAGCCTGCTGCGGGTGTAAAGTCATCGCGCGTTATTAATCTTTCTGATGATATTGCACGTTCTATGTCTGCTATTTCTACACGCGTTGCTGTCATTCCTGGACGGAATGTTATTGGGATTGAGTTACCCAATGCAGTTCGTGAAACCGTTTATTTACGGGAATTAATTCAATCACGTTCTTTTCGTGAAAGTGAATTTAAACTTGCTCTTGCTTTGGGGAAAGGGATTAGTGGTGAGCCGGTCATTGTAGAATTAGCAAAAATGCCTCATTTATTGGTTGCAGGAACAACAGGATCAGGAAAGTCTGTAGCAATTAATACAATGATTTTGTCAATTCTTTATCGTATGACACCAAAACAGTGTCGTTTGATCATGGTTGATCCTAAAATGCTAGAGCTCTCTGTTTATGATGGCATTCCACATCTTTTAACACCTGTTGTAACAGATCCTAAAAAAGCGGTAACAGCTTTAAAATGGGCGGTTCGTGAAATGGAAGAGCGTTATCGCAAAATGGCTAAGTTAGGTGTACGTAATATTGATGGTTTTAATGCACGCGTTGCACTTGCGGCTCAAAAAGGTGAAACGATCATGTGTACTGTCCAGTCGGGTTTTGATAAGGAAACAGGAGAAATGCTTTATCATGAAGAAGCCATGGATCTTACGCAGCTTCCTTATATTGTTGTGATTGTTGATGAGATGGCTGATCTCATGATGGTGGCAGGGAAAGAAATAGAGAATGCCATTCAGCGCTTAGCACAAATGGCGCGTGCGGCCGGTATTCATCTTATCATGGCAACGCAGCGTCCTTCTGTTGATGTTATCACAGGGACAATTAAAGCGAACTTTCCTACCCGCATTTCTTTTCAAGTGACATCAAAAATTGACAGTCGAACGATCTTAGGTGAACAAGGTGCTGAAACGCTTTTAGGTCAAGGAGATATGCTTCATATGGCAGGTGGGGGGCGTATTGTACGCGTTCATGGACCTTTTGTCTCTGATGAAGAAGTTGAATCCATTGTTGCATATCTTAAACTGCAAGGAAAACCTGATTATTTAGCAACCGTCACGGATAATGAAGACGATAACAAAGAGGATGCTTCTGCTAATTCAATGGTTGAAGTGTCTGAGGAAGAAAATTTTGATGAAGAAGGGGAGGAGCTTTATAATCAAGCTGTAAAGATTGTTATACGTGATAAAAAATGTTCAACGTCTTATATTCAGCGCCGACTTTCAATCGGCTATAATAAAGCAGCTTCTCTTGTTGAGCGGATGGAAGAAAAAGGTATTGTTGGAGCCGCTAATCATGTGGGAAAACGTGAAATTTTACTCAATACAGGGAAATAAAAAAGCACATTTTAATGTGCGATTTTTAAAATGTTTGACAGTCATTATTTAAATAGCGAATGCTTGTTTTATGTTTCAAAGAAGATGTGTCCATGTATTTATTTTTATAATCATATTAAAGAATTGAGTGGAGAGTAGCAAAGCAAAAGCGATCTTTTGACTGCTGATGAGGTAAACAACCTGATACCAAAAGGGGAGATATTTTAACATTTCTAGATGATCTGAAATGTAAAGAAATTAAACAAATCTTTATATGAGAACAGATGATTTTTGTTTTCTCTTCTATAGCGGTTCTGATGAAAGAAAGGTCTTTTGGGGATTATGGAGAGCATCATAAGAAAAGTATCCAATATGCAAGTTCTTTTGTATTAGGTGCTTTAAAGCGCTATGCTAAATTTTTTATCATTTGATATTATTGGCACAAGAAAGGTGTCCTTACGAGAAACTTTATTTGAGAAAGAAATTTTTATTTCTATTTTTATAATGCAATTTATTGATTTATAATAATAATTTATCATTATAAATATTGAATAAAGGTTTCAAATATCGTATGATTTTCTCATTTCAAATCTGTTTCTGTTGAAACAACTAAGGCTATTTTTTTGCGTATCATAATAATGTAGGGGTAAAAAAATTAAAAAAGAAATAAAAATGCCGCTTATGAACGCCTTCAAATGCCAAGAATTATTGGTAACATTAGGAGATATCTTTTTAAAACAGGCACGTGAATGCGTAAAATAAGTGTATTCTTTTTGAGTACTATTTATGTGAGGGAGATGTTACCATTATTGTAACAAGATTTGTTACGATAATGGGTGAATAAACAACAGGAGTTGGAGGATTCTTTTTATTCTTGTTTTGTTGATGATACAGTCAAAATTTTGTTACAGACAATTGATATAAGATATCAAGTTATTTTAACCAGAACAGGTAATTGTAAACAAATTAGCATTATTCATTTGAGAGTAAATCCAGCACTTTTTAGTTTTAATTATGCCATTAAAAGCAGATGAGTTGAAGTTAAATACAAATGAATTAAAATGTCAGCAAGAAGCTTTTCGTTTTACAGCAGAGCTTTTGCCGCGGCCTTTTACGTGGGAAATCGATCACAATGGTTTATTCTGTGAAGTCTCAAAAGAGCTAGCTGAAGTTGTTGGTCCTCTCTCTTCCTCTGTTTTAGGATGTAGTTTTCATGAGCTTGCTCATCAATTTAATGATGATCGATATCTGGTTCTCAGTCATTTTATTGAAGCGGCTATGCCTTGGAGTAAAGAGATTGTTCAATGGCCTGTTGATGGTTGCTTACAATGGCTTGATGTTGAACTGTCGGCTTTGCCAATTTTTGATGTTAAAAAGCAGCTTAAGGGATTTCGTGGCTTTGGTGTTTTAAAAATACGAAAAAAAGTCCAAGAAAAAAGAGATGAAAAGCTGGAAACAGAAATGCCATGTCTTACGGAAATAGAACGTTCAGCTTTTCATGAAATTGCAGAGCAATTGCGTGATGAATTGAATTCATCGGTAAAAGAAGAACATTTAGTTGAAGAAACAGCTATTCAGTTACCATCTGCACAAACATTGCCGGTAAATGCTATAGAACAAGCTCTCGTAAAAGAGCCCACTGCAGTTTTATTATTGTTGGATACAGCAACAGATGGTGTTTTATGGTTGGATGAAGAGGGCTTTATTGAATCAGCAAGTAGGGCAGCCTTAGCATTAATGGGTTATGAAATAAATGAACTACGAGGACAGCCACTCTCTTCATTATTTACTTTGCAAAGCCGATTTTTTGTTGAAAAATATTTTAAATCAATCCGTATGGAAGGGAAAAATCAGGTTTTAAATCGCAGAGAAACAGCTGATTTAATGACGAAAAATCATAAAAATATAACCGTTTTGATAACGATTGTATTTTTGGCACAGCAAGGCAATTATGCTGTTATGTTGCGTAATAGGATACAAACAATTTCATCAGGAGAAAAAAAAGCAGAAGAGGATAAAATCGTTGGGGTGGTTCATGAAATACGAACACCTTTAAATGCTCTTATTGGTTTTGCAGAAATTATGAAAGAAGGCCGTTTTGGTTCGATAGAAAATGAGCGCTATCATGGATATTTACGCGATATTATTTCCTCTGGAAAACATATATTATTGCTGATTAATCAATTACTAGAGTGCTCGAAGATAAATTATTCTGGTTCTAATAACCAGATTGATTCTTCTCTTATTTCTGAAACATTTGATGTGATATCTTGTTTACGTGCGACGATAGCTTTTCTTGAAACTCAAGCCAATCAGAACGGCATTATCATGCGTATTGTTGCTCCACCTCATGTTCCATTTATTCCTGTATCACAACAAGTGTTTCGCCAGATTATATGGAATCTTCTTTCCAATGCTATTCGTTTTACACCTTTGGGTGGACAGATTATTGTTCACGTTTCTTATAGAAAAGAACGTGTAAAAATTTCAGTGAGTGATAATGGTATAGGGATGAACGAAGAAGAGATTATACAGGCACTACAACCTTATGGTCAAGTAGAGCGCAAAGATGGCCGATCTGGTGATAGCGCTTTTATAGGAACAGGTTTAGGCCTCCCAATGTGTAAAGCAATGGTGGAAGAAAGTGGGGGACAATTTTTATTATTCTCAAAACCCAATCATGGAACAACTGTGGAAATGTTTTTTCCTCGTGTTCCATGATGTAAATCTCGCATAAAATTATTTTTTCTTAGCTAAAAGATCTCTAATTTCTATCAAAAGCTGTTCTTCAGAAGACGTTTTTTGGGGGCTTTCTTCTTCTTTTCTACGGATTTTATTCATAGCTTTAACGAATAAAAAAAGAACCCAGGCAATAATGAGAAAATTGATAAGTAAAGTAATAAAGTGTCCATAGCTAATGGTTGCTCCAGCTGCTTTAGCGGCACTTAATGTCGCTTGTTTTTCGCCAGCAAGTTGAATAAACATATTAGAAAAATCAATTCCACCTGTAATCAGCCCAATGATTGGCATAAAAATATCATTGACAATTGAGTTAACCAAGCTACCAAAAGCACCTCCTATAATCACACCGATAGCAAGATCAATCACATTACCTTTTAAGGCAAATTCTTTGAATTCTTTAAGCATTGCGTTTTCCCCTTTATATAAACGATATACGGTAATTTACTTACCGCTTTTGATAAAAAAGGAAAGGGCAGATTTTATTTTTAGGATTATATTACAATATTAAACTTATTTTCAAAGAACTTTATCAGGTTTAATAAAGAGCTTTAGGGCTCTATTTGAATGTACATAGAATATTTCCTAGAAAAGAGCTTTTTTGATAAAAACTATATCTGCTTTTTTCAACAGAAAGTAGAAAACTGTAACTTAATTTATATAATTGCCTCAAGATTTTTATGATAACATTAACAAAGAGAAATTTTTACAAAATACCACAAAATGAGCAGCGTTGAAAGTTGAGCTATCAGGAAGCTTCTCAAATGAAGTACGTATATTGGCATAACATATTGTCATAAAAAGAGAATTTAGTAATAAAAAATATATTTCAGCACTGATGGAAGAATAGATAGATGAGGCAGGAGTAAGACTTATAGTTTAATTCCTCTTAATTCAATAAGCGCTAATAACAATTAGGAGGGCATTATGGCTTATCTAAAAGCTATTTGTACTGGGTTACATGAGCTAAAAAGCAATAATTTCGATGGAAGAAATACATTTCATTTGCTGGAAGATTGTATCAGTTTATAAATAGCAGAGCTCTAAGGTTTGCAAGATCATTTTGGTTTGGAAGTCGTTGGTATGATAGGTGTGAGTTCAATAATCAACTGTCATTACTTAAACTATGTTAGACAGAGCAGTTATAGATGCTAAATTGTATTTAGCGCATCAGAAATGGCAAAGAAAAAAACGCAGATTCTTCAAAATTTCATCAACAGAGTACAAATGATTGAATACCCTGTTGCTAATAAATGGCGCAACAATAGTATGAATTTAGATGATTTTATGAACCATGTATTCTATAAATGCTAGGCAAAAAATAGCTTTATAGAACAAGTTCTGTTTTTATTGGAAACAATATTATACAAAGGAACTTTGGGAATAGGGGTAATTTGCGTGCATTTTTAAGAGAATTCGAGCTTGCCTGCATGAGACGTTACAAAACCATGTTATGGTGAAGAGCCATTGATGTTTCAATTCATGCTGCATTTTATAAGATTAGGATTCATATTTTAATCTTTGAAAAATGTCGAAAAAGAGAAACGTTGTTTAAGAATAAAAAGTTTTTTATACAGTATACATCAATATGAACATGTATGGCTATTATGTGATGAATTTCCTTCTAGAAGGGGAATATTATTTGGATAATATGCTCTCTTTGATTGGCGATCTTTTGTGTTAAAAGATATAAGTAAGGTGCGATGGATCATTTTTATGTTGTGGAGAAGGATTGATGAGTTTTTTTCGTTGTATTGGCCGTTCTGCCTTATTTATGTTGGATCCAGAGCAAGCACACTGTTTAGCGATTCTCGGGCTGAAAAGTGGATTAAATGGCTGTCAAAAGGTTATCGATAAACGTTTGTGTGTAACTGTTGCGGGTCTTGAGTTTGAAAATTTTATTGGTCTTGCAGCGGGGTTTGATAAAAATGCAGAGGCTGTGGATGGTATTTTTCGGTTAGGATTTGGTTTTACTGAAATTGGGACAGTGACACCAAAGCCTCAGATTGGAAATCCTAAACCACGGCTTTTTCGTTTAAAAGAAGATGAAGCGATTATTAATAGAATGGGTTTTAATAATGATGGACATCAAGTTGTTTACAACAGATTGCGTGCGCGTAAAAAAACTGGTGTTGTAGGAGTCAACATTGGAGCCAATAAGGATACGGTCGATAAGATTGATGATTATACTGTTGGTATTGCTCATTTTTATGATGTTGCTGATTATTTTACGGTTAATATTTCTTCTCCTAATACACCAGGTTTACGTGATTTACAGGCCCGTGACAGTTTGCATCTTTTGTTGAGTGCAGTTTCGCAAGCGCGAAATGAGCAAGAGAACAAGCATGGATTCTCCATTCCTATTTTTTTAAAAATTGCCCCCGATTTATCAGAGAAAGAATTAGATGATGTTGCTGAAGAAATAAAACTTTCTGATTTTAATGGACTGATTGTTTCCAATACGACTCTTGCACGCCAAGGTCTTAGCAATAGTCACCTCAGTAATGAAGAGGGTGGGCTTTCTGGGCGTCCACTTTTTGAGCGTTCTACTATTGTGCTTGCAAAAATGCGTAAAAAATTAGGGAAGGAGATTGCAATTATTGGTGTTGGCGGTGTAAAGGACGCACAAACTGCTTTGGAAAAAGTAAAAGCTGGTGCAGATTTGATTCAATTATACAGTGGGATGGTTTATGAAGGTCCAAATCTTGTCATAACTATTCTGCAAGAGATTTTGCAGATGATGCAACAAGATGGCGTTGATAACATAAAAGGCTATCGTGATCATAGTCTTGAGCAGTGGGCAAAATTTCCTTTGTAAAAAACGCTTTTTTCTTCACAAAAAATTGCGAGATTTTTTTAAAGGGGCTTGCAAACTTTGTTGATCTTCCTTATGTCTCATAAGCAAAGAATAAATGTTTACGAAATCGTGAACAGTTATGATACATTTGCTTTTTATGCGGTTGTAGCTCAGTTGGTTAGAGCGCTGGTTTGTGGCACCAGAGGTCGTAGGTTCAAATCCCACCAACCGTACCAAAAAATTTTATTGAAAATGGATGTGCAAGACGAACAAACGCTTGCTAAGGATATTGGATCAACGACTGTAGCTGCTTGGGGGCATAATATTGTACAAAAAATGCATGGCATGAAATCCAAAAAAAGAATAAAGCGCGCATTGCGCTTCTCCTTTAAGAACTGGGCATCTCCTCTTAGCTTAATGCGCTCTCATTATGCATCCTTTACGTAAGATTTACGATGGAAAGATTTTACGGAAAAAATCAATGTGTTTTGTTTAAAAGATCCGAGCTTAATACACCGTTCAATATGGAAAGATATTTTACAATGTTTGTTGTGATGAAGCAATTACTATCTCTTGGCATGCCACTGGCTGTTAGGTTTGTCATCTCAGATGATGATTTCCTTCACAGATGCAGCTGCTTTGTAGCGCATTTAGGCGTTCAGTCCTTAAGTGGTACAATGTTAGCGCTGAGAATGTTTAGTTTTTTTATGTTGTGAGGG
The DNA here is from genome assembly GCF_042193725.1 of Bartonella sp. OT172YNZD. Lineage (NCBI taxonomy): Bacteria > Pseudomonadati > Pseudomonadota > Alphaproteobacteria > Hyphomicrobiales > Bartonellaceae > Bartonella > Bartonella sp. OT172YNZD. Next base: position 18,060 of record NZ_JBHILZ010000008.1, read on the forward strand.
CTAGGTATTATTACCATGGTTGCACCAAAGCTTGCAGAAAGCTTTCGCAGACAAGATAATATGCATTAAAGGCATGGTTTGATCAAGGAATATGGCTTTCCCTGTTGATTGGAATGATGAGTGCGATCATTTTACTCAATACGAGGAATATTTTATGTCTTCTCGGCCAAGATGGGACAATTGCCAATATAGCGCAGGAATATAATAGTGGTGCTGCTATAGGGGTGGTGTTTTTTATCTTTATGTGAATAGCCGCGGATTACTTTCAGCAATTGGCAATTCAAAGCCTTTAACCTGAGTTATGCTTGCGGCTATCCTCGTGAATTTTCTTATTTCTTGGCCGTTTATTTTTGGTATAGGTCCTCCAAGTGGATTAGGTGTCTTTGGTGTTGGAATTGCAAGCAGTTTGATCCGTATTTTGATTGTTATTGCGGCAGCAATAATTCTAGCCCGCAATTCTGCTTTTCATTCCTTTCACTTTAAATTTGAGACCAAAGTTAAAGATTTCACGAATAATAAAATTGATACGAGTATGACTACCCATTGGTATACGTATTCTTATTGCGGAGGGCTTTCCTTCTGTAATTGCATTCATAATTACGGCTTATGGGGTCAAAGCTTTGGCCGCGCATACGATTGGAATGCGTCTCGATATGCTTATTTCGGTGATGGCTTTGGGATTTCCAGCGCAGCTGCAACAATAGCAGCGTGGTATAGAGAAGATGGGAATAATATGGCTCTAAAACAGTTGCGTATGAGTGTCACAGTTTTTGCTGTAACTTATGTCTTGTTTCTATCAGGAGTTGTTTATCTCTCTTATGAATTTATCCTTACAACCATCTTTGATATTTCTTCAGACAACGTTGTTGTTTCCTCTTGGGAGTTGCTTCCGCTCATCTTATTGTCTTTTGCTTTTGGCACTTTAGGAGCTATGCTCAATGGCATACTTGTGGGCTTGCTTGATACGTTTTGGTCAACAATTGTTGTAGCAATAAGCTATTGGGGGATAGGCATATTTGGGGGGGACGCTCATGGCGCATTTTTTTGAATATGGCTTTATTGGCTATTGGCTTGGCATGATTGGCGCAAGCTTAATCGTTTCTATCTTTAATTATATGCGCGTGGGGTATTTAATAAAACGCAATCCTACGTTTGGGGCGAAGTGAGTGTTACAAAAGCGCTTGTAAAGCACTAGCTGTGAAGGCATAGCTAACTCACCATCCATAGAGAATGTTTTACTTCTATGGAGATAACAATATAGGTTACAAAACTTGCTTAATCTTGAAAAGAAGTGCCTTTGATTGTAGCCTCAATAGTCTTTATTGAATTTTTAAAATAATATGGATTTATTAAAATCATTCGGCTTCAATTTAAGAGTAAGTTCGGTAGATTAGAACAGTTTAATACCGTAAAAAAGGACTAGAAAAAGCATGCTTATATTTATACGCGGTTGAAGAGTCATTTAAAAAAGTTATTGTTTTTATAAGTCATTACATTACAATCAGCGGTGCTGAAGTGCATGCATTTGTTAAAACAATCGCAGTCGCTAACGGTGTTATTCTTGCAAATCCTGTTTATCACAGGTCTTATTCAGAGATTTTGAAGAACGCTTTTGATAATTTAGATTGTGATGCTTTTTGGGATAAAGCTGTTGGTCTTCTCTCTCATGGCAGTACAGCAAAAAATGCGCTACTGTCATGTGAATATTTGATACCAGTTGTGCATACGCTTTATGGACAAGCTCTGCAATATAAAGTTGCTTCGGCTAAAGGTGATTTTGCGTCTGAGAATGCAGGCCGTACATGGAGGCTGAACAGCCGAAGATGTACGAGCTCGCTGCGCACATCTTGTTGATAAAATGTATAAATTTTAAAATAATAAGGGTGGAGGATATGATCAAAAATGATAAGAAATACCGTTAGTTAGTCGTTGATGGTACAGGAATATTGGCTTCCTTTTGCCGGTCATTAGGGCTGAACAATGTGATTATCGCAGCGTGTTTTCGTTCTCATCAATCCAAAATTGAGCTATTTCAGACAAGGGCTAAATGTGTATTTTGGGATTATTATTGTGATACGCTACAAGCACAATTTTTAAAAGGGGCCCCTATGAACGGGCTTGAAATATTGCATATTATGGAGGGCATTCGCCTGCACATGTATTTTTGTGTAGATTGATTAAGCGGCTAGCCTTCTTATCGAAGCCGCCGCGTGTTATCATGTTTTTGGCTCTAATGCAGAGGGTAAAATAATCGCTGGATGTGCGCATCATAATAAGATTGCTTCTACATCTGTAAAATTAGGTCGGAAAAGGAGACCAAATGGCTGGCGGTGGTCAACGAGCAAAGTGTTTATGATCATGTGATTTGTGAGAGCCGTATTGAGAAAGAGTTTGCGCAAAATCTCGATAATGACCTTGATGTAAGATTATTTTTTAATTGCCAAGGAGTTTTAAAATTGCAACGCTAATTGGCTCTTACACACCAGATTGGGCGCTATTAGAGCGTGAGGGCGAACAAAAGCTTTATTTTGCGCATTTTTTGGCGCTTGAGATAGGTTTTGAGTGTGGTGTACAGCCGGTGACAAATTGGCGTGAATATAAGCGTACTTTGCCTGAAGCGGCGCATGAGAGTTTCCAAGTGCTGCAGTGGTTGTTGCATAATAATTGGTGCATGAAATACTTAACGTAGGGGGGAAGAAAAGCTTTTTATATCAAGATAATAAATTGATAAAAGTTAGCTATAATCTAAACGTCATGTTAAATTTAATTGTTTTCATTTAATACAGGAGGTAAAGTTATGAAAACTAAAGATATGTATAACCCACTGAAAAAAATTAAAATTAAGCGGATTGATGTTGCTGCGCTCAAAGGCCCGCACCGAGGTGCCTCTATGAATTGAGGTTTTAAAATATATAAAGCTGGCGACAAAAAAAGCTCCCAGCTTTATAGCTTTTGGATATATTAATGACGATAGATTATGAAGTTAAAAAGTTGCTCTATGGCTGTGCGGCAATGAGTGGGGTTCGGCTGATTACTGGTTCCTTGTATGCCTTTTTTTATTGTTTATGGGCGTTAATATAACACAGTTAGCTTTATTGCAAATTGTGTTTAGCATAGCTATTTGTACTTTTGAAGTGCCTTGTGGGATTTTAGGAGATAAAATCGGCGTTAAACAAAATGTTATCTTATCATGTTTCTTTTTTTCGCTCTTCTTCTTTCTATGCATCTACGCGCCTAATCTTTCTGTCTTAATTCTGGCAGAAATTATTTATGCTTTAGGCTTTGCTTTATGTTCTAGCGCTGATAGTGCATAGATTAAAGGCTTAATCGACGGCGGTGGTTACAATGGTAGTTTGATTTACCACCAAGTAAACGCCTATAAGCGGGACCTGACGGCATTCATGAATATGGTTTCTGGTGCGCTAGGTGTTCTTATTGTTTCGTGTATGGATAATTATCAGTCGGCATATTATTTTTGTTCTTTCGAGTTTCTTGTGCTTGTATTCTGGTTTAGTAGGGTGACGGGGATAGGTATTGCATCCGTTTGGGGTAGTCAGCCAATAGACTCGGGTTCTTTGTTGCATGCAACAGAAGCTTTTGCTTATTTAGTTGTCTCAAAAATCCGGTTATATTGATGTGTGGTTTTATTGTTGCTGCATTGCAGCCAATATTTCATTTTTGGCAACCTTTTATTTTGGGACAAACAGGAACATTAGACAATGCAGCAGGAAAGATAAAATTCTTATTCTTGGCCTGTGCTTTGTGTCTTATAGTCTCGTAAAATACTTATTTAATCCCTTTGTAATTAAATATCTTATGCAAAAATATGCTTCTATGGCGATAACTTTGTGCTCACTAGTCCTGAGTGCTGTTGTTATGCTTGCTCTGCTTCTCTTTGCAAATAGTTGGTCTCCCATTATTTTATTCAGCGTATTTCACAGTTTTTTTCTGTCCCTGTGATGCAGTTTGAATCAGACTTTTTAAACATATTCAACAAAAGAATGCGAATACGGTTTTATCCATTGTTAGTTTTCTTGCACGTATTTTTAGTATTTTAGGGATATACTGATTGGTTGGTTGGCTAATAATGTTTGTATAAAAGCAGCTTTTTGTTCCGCCTTGCTTTGTATATGTTTAGTTATCCCGCTTAATTTGTCCTGGCTTTATACTGATAAACAGTTAATAAAAGACGAGGAGGTTTGAGAGTGAAGATACAGTTGAATAGGGACTTGCCTATGACTTACATAATGTTTACTGTGATTATTTGAATCGGAATTAGGTTACGTCCACTATGGTATTTCTCGCTGTTTTATATTAAGGAGAAGGTTTGCACCGATGTATCGCGTGCAATATCAATTTTTTCACTATAGTTGATAGATAGCTTGTTGAGCGTAAGGTTCTTTTACCTTGATGAATCTTGTAGTATTCTTTAAAAATATCAGTTGATAATTTTTTTTCGTGTCGTTTATGCAGAGGCTGATACAATAAGAATAGGGCTTGGTTGTTTTTAAAGTTGGTATGTTATGGCTGTAAAAAATGGTAAACAAACGAAAAGTAAGAATTTTAAACCTGTCTCTCGTTTTCTCAAAAGTTTACGTGGTGTGCACAATTGGGAACAAGTTTCGCAATGGCTTTTTTTCCGTAAAGTAGAGGATATTGAATGTATTACGCCTGATCAAGCTGGGGTACCACGGGGCAAGATGATGCTTTCTAAAAAATTTACATCGGAAACATCATTGGCATTGCCTTCAGCAGTTTTTATGGCAACAATTTCAGGGGATTATCCTGAAGATGGTCATGGTTTTGAATATCCTAAAGCAGATGGTGACTTACGCCTTGAGCCTGATCTTTCTACGTTAAGCATTGTTCCATGGGAAGATGCTCCTACAGCACAGGTGATTTGTGATCTTGTATATCAAAATGGTCAGGTTGTGGATTACACACCACGCAATGTTTTACGAACGGTGGTTCATTTTTATACAAAAATGGGTTTAAGCCCTGTTGTTTCACCAGAAATTGAGTTTTATTTGGTACAAAAAAATCCCGATCCTGATTATCCATTAGTTCCACCGGTTGGTCGTTCTGGGCGTTCAATTGGTGGTGGACAGGGGTATTCCATTGCTGGTGTTAATGAATTTGATGATTTGATTGATGATATTTATCAATTTTCAGAGGCACAAGGATTGGAAATTGATACCCTCATTCATGAAGAAGGTGCAGGTCAGTTTGAAATTAATTTACGTCATGGTGATCCTATTGAATTAGCGGATCAAGTTTTTATGTTTAAACGAACAATTCGTGAAGCAGCACTAAAACATAATATGTATGCAACTTTTATGGCAAAACCCATTCAAGGGCAGCCAGGTTCTGCTATGCATATTCACCAATCGGTTGTTGATAAGAAAACCGGTATGAATATTTTTACACAGGAAAATGGTGAAGAAAGTATCTGTTTTCGCCATTTTATTGGTGGATTGCAAAAACATATGCCAGGGGTACTTGTGATGCTTGCGCCTTATGTGAATTCTTATCGACGTCTTGTCCCTGATAATTCGGCTCCTGTTAATTTACGATGGGGATATGATAATCGTACTACAGCTTTTCGAGTTCCGCGTTCTGCTCCTCAAGCGCGGCGTGTTGAGAATAGACTTCCTTCATCAGATGCGAATCCTTATTTAGCCCTTGCAGCTTCTTTAGCGTGTGGTCTTATTGGTTTGCAACAAAAAATTGAGCCGGATGAGCCAGCGACAAATAATGTAAACGCTGATAATATTGAGTTACCGCGTGGACTGATTGAGGCAGTCAATTTGTTTGAACAAGATATAGAGATACGGGCTATTTTAGGGGAAGTGTTTGTCAGTACTTATGCTGCAATCAAACGACAAGAGTTTGAAACTTTTATGGAAGTAATTAGTCCGTGGGAGCGTGAATATCTCCTGCTGAATGTTTAAATTTTATGACGATGATTGATTATAATTCAATTTCTCCAGGAGTTTCTTGGTATGAAGATACTTTAAGAGAACGTCCCTCTTATCCTTCTTTTTGTGAAAACAGACAGTGTGATGTGGTCATTGTTGGAGGCGGATTTACAGGGCTTTCGGCTGCTTATCATTTAGCCAAGGCTGGAGTAGATGTTGTTTTATTTGAAGCATCACGTTTTGGTGATGGTGCTTCAGGGCGCAATGGTGGGCAGCTGGGAACAGGACAACGGCAATGGGTAGAAACATTAGAAAAAAAGTATGGTTTTGAGCGAAGTAAGGCTCTGTTTGATTTAGCAGAAGAAGCTAAAAGAGATATTTTATCTTTATGCGCGATGCCTAATTGTCCGTGTGATTTGATAAGAGGACAGCTTTCTGTGACACATAAAAGGCGTGAGCTTCTCTCTTATCAACGGCATATTGAGGTGATGCAGCGTTATGGCTATTACGCTCTTACTTTTATGGATAGGGCTGAAACATCTAGACGACTTGGATCATCTTTTTATTGTGGTGGTATTTATGATGCGGATACCGGCCATATAAATCCCTTAAAATTGATTATTGGGTTGGCAAAAAAAGCTAAAAATGCCGGTGCTAAGCTTTATGAGAAGTCACAAGTAACAACCGTAAGGCGCAAGGGAGCCCATTGGAAAGTGATAACAGAAAAAGGCAGTGTAACAGCAGAGCATGTTTTACTCGCAACAAATGGGTATAAACTTGGTCTGGAGCGTTTTATTGAAAAAAATATTGTTTCTATTCGCTCTTATATTGGAGCAACGGACCCATTACCAAAGCATATTTCAATTCTCATGGGGGGAGGATCGGTTGATGATTCCCGTTTTATGGTTCGCTATTTTCGCAAAAGCATTGATAATCGTCTCTTATTTGGTGGCGTAGAAAGTTATGATAATAAGCATCCTGTAAATTTAGATGAACGTATAAAACGGCAAATTGCTGAAATTTATCCTCAATTACACTCTATCAATTTAAGTCATCGTTGGGGAGCAACGGTTGCCATCACAGTTGAGCGCATGCCTTATGTTCGACAACTTTTCTCAAGGATGACTTATTGTGGCGGCTATTCAGGACATGGCGTTATGCTGGCTCCGTTCATGGGAAAATTATACGCAGAATGGTTGACTGGAAAATATGAACGTTTTTCCTATTTCCAGGACTTAAAGATTTCATCCTTTCCGGGGGGAAGAGTTTTGCGTTATCCGCTTATATTTTTAGCAATGCGTTGGTTTTCTTTAATGGATCGTTTTTAATGGAAACATTACTTGAAATGAAGAAAATTAATGGCTTATTTAGTATCTATCTGCTTTAATGATGGAGGCTTTTATAAGTGATATGGGATTTCATAATCGAATAGAAAAATAAACAAGTTCGTGGTGTGTAAAATTATTACAGTTTCTTCTTTTGATTGTATTGTTTTTGGTGGCAATGATGATCTGGCGTCGCGCAAGTTTTTGCCGGCTTTGTATCATTGTCAGTGTGTTGGTCAATTCAGTGAGCCAACACGTATTATTGGGGCTTCCCGCACTTCCTTAAGTCATGAAGAATATCAAAATTTTATCCGCATTTCTTTAGAAAAACATATCCCTCCAAAAGATCTCAATTCAACAGAACTCAATCGTTTTCTTGCACGTTTAAGCTATGTTTCTGTTGATGTTTCCTCAAATCGAGGGTGGGAGGATTTAGCCCTCCTTCTGTCACAAGATTCAGCGGATATTCGAGCTTTTTATTTGGCTGTTAGTTCGTCGCTTTTTGCTGATATCGCGATGAAGTTAGGAAAAAATGATTTGGTAACACCACAAACACGGATTATCATTGAAAAACCAATTGGTTGCGATGTGAAAACAGCTGTTTCACTTAATGATGCATTTGCAAACGCCTTTAATGAAGAGCAGATCTTTCGTATTGATCATTATCTTGGGAAGGAAACTGTTCAAAATTTAATGGCATTGTGGTTTGTTAATACACTTTATGAATCGCTATGGAACTCCAATTATATTGATCATGTTCAAATAACCGTTGCTGAATCTTTAGGATTAGAGGGGCGTACAGAATATTATGAAAGCACTGGTGCTCTACGCGATATGGTTCAAAACCATATGCTACAATTACTTTTTTTGGTTGCGATGGAAATACCATTTACCAACAGTGCTAATGCTGTGCGCGATGAAAAACTTAAAATTTTACATTCTTTAACACCGCTTGATGTACATAATGTAGGGCAGCATACTGTACGTGGGCAGTATCTTTCTGGTCTATCAAATGGTATATCTGTAGAGTCTTATTTTGATGATCTGGGAAGAGTGAGTAAGAGTGAAACATTTGTCGCGCTTAAGGTTAAGATTGATAACTGGCGTTGGGCTAATACGTCTTTTTATTTACGAACAGGTAAGCGCATGTTCACGAGAATGTCTGAAATTGTTGTGGTTTTTAAACCTATTCCTCATAATATTTTCAATGTGGATTTAGATAAAATTTTTTCTAATCGGCTTGTTATACGTCTCCAACCTGATGAAGGTGTAAAACAATGGTTGATGATTAAGGATCCAAGTTATGGCGGTATGCGGTTTCGAAACATACCATTAGACATGAGTTTTGCTTCCGCATTTTCTGAACGTAATCCTGATGCTTATGAACGTTTATTAATGGATGTTATTCGTGGAGATCAGACACTGTTTATGCGTCGTGATGAAGTTGAGGCTGCTTGGCGTTGGATTGATCCAATCATTGAGGGATGGGAAGCAATAAAACAGCCTGTTCACAGTTATAACGCTGGTTCGTGGGGTCCATCTGCTTCGACGATTCTCATGGAACATGATGGGCGTATATGGAACAATTTAGTTTAGAGCAATAAGTATGTATAGAATGAATATTGACCGTTTAGATTTTGAAACATCTGCGACTTTAGCCTTGGCATTAGCAGATCGAGTAGCCGCAGAGCTTAGTGTATCTGTTCTTGAACGCAAGAGAGCGGTTTTAGCGGTGTCTGGTGGTAAAACACCAGAATTGTTTTTTCATTATTTGTCAAAAGCCGATATTGATTGGCAAAATATCATTATCACTTTGGTCGATGAACGTTTTGTCCCTACACACGATGAACGTTCAAATGAATATATGGTACGGTGTCATTTGTTACAAAATTTTGCCGAAAAAGCGCGTTTTGTAGGGCTTTATCATAAAGCCATTACTGCTGAACTTGCTGCTTTTTCAGCGGCGAGTCGTATTAATACTTTGCCTAAACCCTTTGATGTTGTTGTTTTAGGGATGGGGGTTGATGGACATACGGCTTCTTTTTTTCCTGATGCTGATCGTTTAAAGCAAGCGCTTGATCTGCGAACACAAGCACTTGTTTTACCCCTTCATGCTAAGAGTGCTGTTGAGCCAAGACTCTCACTAACTTTGCCAGTTATTATGCAATCTCGTTGTATTATTCTCCATTTCGAAGGTTTTCAGAAACGCGATTGTTTTGAAGAAGCTTGTCAAGATGGATCTGAAATAGAAATGCCTATTCGGGCAATTTTACGTAATTCCCCTCATCTTGTGCAGGTTTATTGGTCACCTGCAGAAAATGAAATAAGTGAATCAGAATATGAGAGACACGGTGAATAAAAACGTAATCTTTCTCAATGAATGAGGGGAAGCAACAATGAAAAGGGAGGGGAATATGGCACTTTCCAAGACAATTGCCACAGTTACAAGAAGGATTTATGAACGTTCTCGATCAACACGAGAAATTTACTTAGATCGTATTACGAAAGCTCAAGCGCATCGTCCCAAACGGAGTTTTTAGGATGTGCCAATTAGGCTCATGGTTTTGCTGCTTGTAGTGCAATAGATAAAGAGCGTTTGAAGGGAAATGTCGTTGGGAATATTGGCATTATCACGGCGTATAACGATTTACTTTTAGCTCATCAACCTTTTGAAAAATTTCCTCACTTAATTAAAGAGTCGGCTCGTATGGTTGGTGGTGTTGCACAGGTTGCAGGTGGTGTTCCCGCGATGTGCGATGGTGTTACGCAGGGAAATGCGGGGATGGGGAGCTTTCCCTTTTTTCGCGTGAAGTAATTGCAATGGCGACAGCTATAAGCTTATCACACGATGTTTTTGATGCAGCATTGTATCTTGGGGTGTGTGATAAAATTGTACCAGGTTTATTAATTGGCGCACTAACATTTGGTCATTTACCAGGAATTTTTATACCAGCTGGTCCTATGACAAGTGGTCAAGATAATGATGAAAAAGCGAAGATACGTCAACTTTACGCGGAAAATAAAATAGATCGCCAAACACTTCTAGCATCAGAAGCACGTTCTTATCATGGACCAGGAACATGTACATTTTATGGAACCGCTAACTCTACTCAGGTGATACTGGAGATGATGGGGCTTCATATGTCGGGAGCTTCTTTTGTTAATGCGAATACACCGTTGCGTGATGCTTTAACAAAAGAAGCCACGAAACGTGTACTTGAAATGACAGATCTTGGTGATAATTATAGTCCATTTGGTACGATCATTGATGAGCGTTCTTTTGTGAATGCCATTGTAGGATTAAATTCAACAGGAGGGCCCTACCAATCATACGATTCATTTGATTGCTATGGCTGCTGTTTGCGGTATTAAATTGACATGGTATGATATTGCAGAAATTTCATCCGTTGTGCTTCTTTTAGCGCGCATTTATCCTAACGGTTTAGCGGATATCAATCATTTTTATGCTGTTGGGGGGATGGGATTTATTATTCGCGAGCTTATCGAGGCAGGTTTAGTACATGAAGATGTTTCTACGGTTTTTGGTAAAGATCTCAATGCTTATGCAATTGAGGCAAAGCTTTCTGCTGATGGTCATGTGGTGCGTGAAGCGGCTCTCAAGGAAAGTGGTGATCATAAGGTGTTAGCAGGGTGGAGAAAGCCATTTCAGCCTGATGGTGGTCTTCGTGTTTTATCGGGAGATTTGGGAACAGCTATTATAAAGGTTTCCTCGGTTAAATTAGAGTATTGGCAGATTAAAGCACCAGTCTTTGTTTTTAATGATCAAGAGGAACTACAAAAATCTTTTAAATCTGGAGTGTTGTATGATAAAGATTTTATCGCTGTCATTCGCTATCAAGGACCAAAAGCCAATGGTATGCCAGAGCTTCATAAATTAACAACCATTTTAGGCGTTTTACAAGATCGCGGTCAAAAGGTAGCATTGATAACCGATGGGCGTATGTCAGGGGCATCAGAAAAAATTCCTGCTGCGCCATCCATGTGACACCAGAAGCAGTGGATAATGGCCCCATTGCACGTTTGCAGGATGGTGATATTGTTTTCCTTGATGCTCATGAGGGTAAATTAACTCTTTTGGAGGATTTAGCAAAATTTAACGCGCGAAAAATCATATCTCCTGATCTTTCAAAAAACGAATATGGTGTTGGACGCGAACTTTTTCATGTTTTTCGTCAATCCGTTAATCGTGCAGATCAAGGGGCATCTGTTTTTATGACATGAAAAATGCAAAAATAGACAAGCTTAATCATGTACAATGAAACCATATACAAGGTATTATTACAATTCTTAGAATTTTGGTATAGGCAGATTGTGTGATCGCGCGGCGGCTTTGAGTGTATTAACCATAAGCATAGCAATTGTCATTGGTCCAACGCCTCCTGGAACAGGGGTGATCGCAGCAGCTTTTTCTTTTACGTTTTCAAAATCGACATCACCAACAAGACGTGTTTTCCCTACACCTTTTTCTGGTGCAGCAACGCGATTAATACCGACATCAATAACGATTGCACCATTTTTTATCCAGTCTTTTTTAATCATTTGTGGGCGGCCTACAGCTGCTACTAGAATATCAGCACTTCGACACACATCATCAAGGTCACGGGTACGACTATGGGCAATTGTCACAGTGGCATTGGCTGCTGTTAAAAGGGCAGCCATAGGTTTTCCAACAATATTAGAGCGTCCAACAACGACAGCATCAAGTCCAGATAAATCTTGCCCACAGTGTTGTTCAATCATCATCATGGCACCAGCTGGTGTGCAGGGAATAATCGCATCTTCAAGTGCATTTGCTGCGAGTTTTCCTACATTAATATAATGAAAACCATCAACATCTTTTTGGAAAGCAACAGCTTGTGTTATGCGATTTGTATTCATATGAGCAGGGAGAGGTAGCTGTACCAAAATACCATGAATTTTGGGATCAGAATTTAATGTTGCAATAAGTTGAAGGAGTTCTGTTTCTTGCGTTTCTTTGGAAACGACATGTTTGATTGAAAGAAACCCACATTCTTCGGCTTTTTTATTTTTTGAGGCGACATATACTTGACTTGCGGGATCATCTCCAACGATAATAACAGCGATACTAGGTTGTATATTATAGTGATGGCGGAGCTTTGTTGTTTCGGCCTTAACTTTCACAATAATCTCTTCAGCAAGTTTTTTTCCGTCGATAATATTATTCATTCAGAGATCCTTTCGGTAAGGCTGTTTGTTTTTTTGTAAAGCATTTTCTAATAATACGATAGAGTTTTATAGCAATATTCATATGAGAACAGTCAGAATGGTTTTATAATGTTGTGGATTTATAGTTTTGAACACTTTTAAATAATTGCTTTATAAAGAAGCAGCAACATTGCTATTTGAATAAATTTTGGATAAAGAACAAAAATAATGAAGATACAAAGTGGATATAGTAAATTATAGGGTTATAAAAACTTTTTATGGTCATTTAAGTTTGTTTTTAATCTGTTATAGGGGGATAAGTATAGAGGGATATTGTGCGCATCAGAATCATAAAATTTTTGAGCGGAATTTTTATTACAATTATCTTTTTATTTGGAGTGGGGATTCTCATTTTACCTTATTTTATCTCTACAGATGCGATTCGTATTCGTTTAGCGCAGGATTTGAGCGCATGCACGGGTTACAATGTGCAATTGCGTGATCCACCGCGGTTACATCTTTTTCCTTATCCTAAAGCATTTCTTTCTGGCGTTACTTTAACATCAAAAATGGATGATGTTGCGCCATTAATGGAAGCTGAATCAATAGAAGTTGATCTTTCTGTTGTTGATCTTCTTTGGGGACATGTTTCTTTTTCAGAGACGCGGATTATGCGTCCTCAATTTGTTATGGAAAAGCCTGTTAAAACAATAGCAGATTTTTTTGATCGCTTTTCTCGTTCACGAGGTGCATTAGGGTTGGCAATACGCAATACGCGTGAAATATTAAAACATAATCCTGAACATCCAGAGATAGAGCACCTTTTCAAACAACCTTTTGGGCGGATTGTCATTAAAAATGGTGTTCTTGCGTATCACGATAGTTTTTCGGGGATAGCAGAAAAAATAACAGGATTAAATGCGACTTTAGATTGGCCGGAATCAACTCAGGAAGTACGATTACGTGCAGATGCGCGTTGGCGCGGAGAATTTACAAAGTTATCAATTGATGCTTCTCAAGCATTGCTGCTTCTTGCAGGAGGCAAAAGTCATATTAGGGCAAGTCTCAATTCTGTACGTGGGGGAATAACTTTTACAGGAAAAGCTCGGTTATCTGAATATTATATTTTTGACGGAAAAGTATCGATGCGTTCTCCTGGATGGAATCAGACATTGTCTTGGGTTGGTGGAAATCAGTTTTGGGGACATAAATTAAAAATACCTATTGTATGGGAATCTCATTTTTTAGCGCAGCCAATGCATATCCAAATGAACAATATTACATTTACGATGGGGAAAGCCAATGCGCGGGGAGCTTTAAAACTCGATTTTCAAGATTATGTACCAAATGTCATGGGCTCTTTAGCTTTTGATAAGCTAGACCTTAGCCTTTTAGGTTCAATGTTTTTTTCAGGTAAAAAGAAAAATGCCTTCTTTGATATGACAATTTTTGATCGTATTGGCGTGGATATACGACTTTCTGTGCCACAAGCCAAAATAGGAAATATTTCACTCACAAATTTAGCTGCTGCAATACAAATAAGAAATGGGCATGGTATTTTTGATCTTGGACATGCGAATATTTTTGGTGGATCTGTGCAAAGTAATATTGAAGTTACGTCAGCTGGACAGAAAGTGCGGATTGGAGGAAATATTTCAGGTGCTTCTATTGATATACAGGAGACTTTAGAAATTTTGGGATTTATTCCATTTATACAAAGCAAAACGAATTTTACTGCAACGGTACGAACACTTGCTGATTCTTGGCAAGGAATTTTTACGAAAATGCACGGTGAATTAACACTGAAGATGTCTTCTGGTCGGCTCTTAGGGTATGATTTGAATGAATTACAAACAAGACTTTTAAATAAACAACAATTTCTTTTAATGAAGAATGATACCTTTTCAACAACATTTGATCACTGGGATATTCAGATAAGCTTTTCTGAAGGTATGATGAAGGTGACAGAGTCATTAATGCATACAGCAGACTTGAGCTTATCTATTCAAGGAACTGTTGCAACTGCTATTGCGCAAGGGAAGCAGAATGAATTGATATTACAGGCACAACTACGTAAAAATTATAGATCAGAAACTTTATGTAAAGATGTCCAATGTCTTGCTAATAGCCTTGCATGGCCTGTTACATTTTCTCTAAGCTCTAAAGGACAAAATCATGGTAATTTTTGGGTTACAAAAGACACTGACGCAGATTGAGTATTGCTTTTCATCTGTATAACATTCTATCTTATAATGGTAATTAGTCTTTTTACAACTTAAAATTGTCTTTTAAATTTAAATCAGAGGTCCCACTATCGGAAGATTCTCTCATTTTAAATTCGTTCGTGATGAAGCAGTAAAAATCGTCCTCTCCATCATAAGTGTGGTTGGTATAGATAAATGTCTGAAGAGAGGAATAAACGCCCTTCTTATAAAATCTTTCAAATACAAGAGATTCATAATATTGGTGCAAATCTTATAAAAGTTGCTAAAAAACATTAAAATTTTAAGGGGGTGTCGGCCAGTGCTTATTGAATCCCAGAAGAAATACCATAGCCATCTTTGGTAATTGTATGCTTCCCGTCTGCTCCAACAGAACCAATTCCCACTGTAATCAAAATAAAGGCTAAGAGGGTTGTAATCGTAATAATTGTAGCTTTTTTAGCAGACATATTTTTCCTCCACGGATGCATCAATGACTGAATGCAAAGATGAATGGTGCATTATTTAAACTTTTATGAAAGCAGAATCACTTAAGGATCTATAAGTTCCTATTATTATCTCATAAAGCTGAAAAAACTCTATAATTCTTTAATATATTATAGTTCTATAGATATAATTTTTTCTTTTTGCTATATATTTTTCTTCATTTTCTCGTTGACGATAATGAGCATTGGCAAAATTTTTATGCGCATAAATTATAAACTTAAAAGATTATTTATTCGACAGACATTGGCTTTGAATGAAGAAATAAAGATAGAGGGGGCACAAGCTTCTTATCTTGTACATGTTTTGCGTATGAAAGAAGGAGCAGAACTTTTACTTTTTAATGGACAGGATGGTGAGTGGCTTGCTAAACTTATCATTGTTAAGAAAAAATTTGTTGTGGTTCAGCTTATCCATCAAGCAAGGTTACAAACGACGCATTCCAATCTTATTTATTGCTTTGCTCCACTCAAAAACGCGCGGTTGGATTATATGGTGCAGAAAGCTGTTGAAATGGGGGTATCGATTTTGCAGCCTGTTATAACGCATCATACGCAGGTTACACGTATCAATATGGCGCGTATGGAAGCCAATGTTATTGAAGCTTCTGAACAGTGCGGCATTTTATCTCTCCCTAAATGCGTATCTGCTCTATCATTAGCAGAACTTTTAGCACAGTGGGGTGAGACACAGCCTTTATTCTTTTGTGATGAAGAGCATAAATCGCATAATCCATTACCTTCTTTTAAAAAGCGTGACGTTACAACACCTGGTATTCTTATTGGACCGGAAGGTGGCTTTAGTGAAGAAGAGCGGAGCTTTTTAAAAAAACATCCTTTTGTGGTTCCAATATCATTAGGTCCGCGTATTTTACGCGCGGACACTGCCGCTGTTGCTGCTTTGTCTCTTCTTAATGCTACCGTGGGGGATTGGGCAATGGATTGAGAAATCTGTAAAATCATTCTAAACAATTCATTTAAGATGATGATACCAATGATAGGATACGATAAGTTATGGCGCTTGATATAACTGATGAAAGTGAAATTTATAACTTAGATTCCTTGGTTAGCTATTTCCAAGGGGGGTATAAAGCAGAAGATGATTGGCGTATTGGTACAGAACATGAAAAATTTCCGTTTTATAGAGATGGTTTTCACCCTGTTCCTTATGAAGGAGAGAGGGGAATCCGAGCGCTTTTAGAGAGGATGCAAAGCGCCTTAGGATGGAAACCTATTTTAGATGAAGAGAATATTATTGGGCTCGTAGGATCAGTTGATCAGGGAGCCATTTCTTTGGAACCTGGGGGACAATTTGAATTATCTGGTGCACCATTAAAAACAGTCGGTCATACATATTACGAGTTGATGGAGCATTTAACTCTTCTCAAAAAAATTGCAGAACCATTGGGTATAGGTTTTCTAGGTCTTGGAGCTAGTCCAAAGTGGACTTTAGCTGAAACGCCGCGAATGCCTAAATCACGTTATCAGATTATGACTGATTATATGCCTAAAGTGGGGCATAATGGTCTTAATATGATGTATCGCACATCAACAGTTCAAGTTAATCTTGATTTTTCATCTGAAAGTGATATGCGGCGAAAAATGCAAGTATCCATGAAGTTACAGTCCATTGCAACAGCATTATTTGCAAGTTCACCTTTTACAGAAGGACGCCCAAATGGCTTTTTGTCGTGGCGTTCTGAAATTTGGCGTAATACAGATAATCAGAGGACAGGCGTTCTTCCCTTTATATTTTCTGAGCGTTTTGGTTTTGCTGACTATGTTGAATGGGCCCTTGATGTTCCAATGTATTTTGTTGTGCGTGATGGTCGTTATTATGATTGTACACATATAACGTTCCGTCAGTTTATGAATGGAGCATTAAAAGGACAAGTTGCAAATTCAATTCCAAACATGGGAGATTGGATTAATCATTTATCAACGTTATTTCCTGAAGTCCGCTTAAAAAGATTTTTAGAAATGAGAGGAGCTGATTGCGGTTCTTGGAAGCGTATTTGTGCGTTGTCGGCTTTTTGGGTTGGGCTTCTTTATGATAGGGAAGCACTTAATGAGGCAGAGGCTTTGACAAAAGATTGGTGTTTTGAAGAAGTTTTAGATATGCGCCAACGCGTTCCTAAAGAAGGATTAAGAACTCCTTTTCGTCAAACTATTCTTTTAGAGTTAGCACGTCAAGCTCTTGCTATTGCCCGTAAAGGCTTAAAAAATCGCAACCAGTATGATATGAATGGTTTTGATGAAACAAATTTTCTTAATCCTTTAGAAGAGGTTGTTGCAATGGGACAAACAGATGCTGAAAAATTTTTGTCCCATTACTATTCTATTTGGAATGAGTCTGTAGAACCATTATTTTTAGAATGTGCCTATTAAATTTGAAGCAAAGATACTTCCTACTTTTTAAAAAATGCATATCACCGTGGTGGCTCATTCACTCATTTACTCTAGAGAGCATATCCTACCTTGCTTTTAACATTTCTCATAAAGAATACAATACAAAAATCTCTTGGGCAGTGTGATTTTTATACTCAATAATATCACGATATTTCCGTAATCTTAATGTTGTACCTTTGTGCTAAAGATAGTTCATAAGAGATATATTTAAGTTTATTATCAAACATTTTTTATTCACTTGGCTTATCCCACTTATGAATAGGTCTGAAAATAATATTTTTCACTTTGTAAAAGGGATAAAAAATATAATTTTCTTTTAATAGTCAATTATTATAATCCAATATACGATGCTTATATGGAAGAGCATTCTATTATACAAAAATTACGATATCAATATTTTCAGTAAGCTAAAAAAACAGTAGAAAAAACAACCATAGATCTATGTATGTATAACTCAAATTTATTTTTATATAAAACAGAAATATATTATGTAAATAGATAGAAATAGAGATTATAATATATAGAATTAATGTATTAATTACATTATTAACTATTAATAAATAAAAAAATTTCATTGAGAGCAAAGAAAGAGTGTATAAAAGGTGTTTTTAATAAAATAATTATATTTGAAGTGCTGATCAAAGCTGTTGAGAGTGCAGTCCATAAAATTAGCAAAAGTAGCTTGTTAGTGTATTTTCTAGAAAAATCATGAATGTTCGATTGTTAATTCATCCTTGCTTGGAAAGCTCACTTCAGTTCAAATAGAAAAAGAGAGTGGTAAGGACATTTATAGGATAAGATATGCTGGAATTATTCAGTATTAAGATGCAATGAATGTTGTTTATATTTCTCTTTTTAACTATTTTATGAGAGCATAAATTTAAAGAATAGGAAAATAATTTTATTTATTTTCTTTAAACAGTTATTAGTAGATAAAAAATTCTCTTTTAATCTATAAATTAAAAAAATAATGATTTTGTAAAAGCTTTGTAAGCTTTATAGGTTAATTTTAAATATCATGCATTGATTTTGAATTATGCAAATTATTTACGTCAATCATAACAATAGTAAGTGAGCATAGACAATGACATTTAATTTTTTAGTCAATTTATTTCTATTTGTTATTTTTTTATTGTTGGTTTCTCAAAGTAAGAGAATGCAATGGAGTCTTTCACTACGCGTTATGCTAGGACTTATCCTTGGCTTGATTTTTGGAAGTGTTTTGCAGTTTATTTATGGAGAGGGTGAAAGCACTTTATTGAAATCCGTTGAATGGTTTAACATTGTTGGTGAGGGTTATATCTTATTGTTGCAAATGATTGTTATGCCACTGGTTTTTATCTCTATCGTTTCAGCAGTTGCTCATTTACATTCTGTTTATGCTGTTGGAAAGATGAGTATAATAACAATTTCAATATTGCTTTTTACAACGGCTCTTTCCGCATTGGTTGGTGTGCTTGTGGTTAATTTTTTTGGATTAACAGCTGATGGTTTGGTGCATGAAGGGCAAAATGTTTCTGCTATTCTTGAAAGTCATATTTCTAAACTTGGAGATATGAATATACCAAAGATGATTTTGTCTATGATTCCTAAAAATCCATTTGCTGAGTTGAGTGGAGTTAAACGTACGTCAATTATTAGTGTTGTGATTTTTGCGTCATTTTTAGGTGCATCGGTTCTTCTTTTAAAGAAAGATGAGCCAGAAAAAGGAGAAAAAGCGCTTTTATTTATTCAAGTGGCACAAGCTTGGATTATGCGGTTAGTCCGTATTGTGATTGCTTTGACGCCTTATGGTATTTTTGCACTTATGACGAAAGTAGGAGCAATATCGCGTATTACAGATATTTTAAATTTACTGGTTTTTATCATTGCCTCTTATGTCGGTATTATTTTAATTTTTGGAATTCATGGTGTATTGCTTGGTATTTCTGGGATTAATCCCTTTCGTTTTTTCAAAAAGGTTTTACCGGTTTTAACATTTGCTTTTAGCAGTCGTTCAAGTGCTGCAAGTATTCCTTTGAATATTGAAGCGCAAACACAGTGGATAGGTGTACCACAATCCATTGCGAGTTTTGCAGCTTCTTTTGGGGCAACAATTGGACAAAATGGTTGTGCTGGTCTTTATCCAGCGATGCTTGCGACCATGATTGCACCCTCTATGGGGATTAATCCTCTTGATCCTACTTGGATTGCTACGCTTATTGGTGTTGTAACGTTGAGTTCTATTGGTGTTGCTGGTGTGGGGGGAGGTGCTATTTTCGCTGCATTGATTGTGTTACCAATTATGGGGCTTCCTGTTACTTTGGTTGCTGTACTTATCTCTATTGAACCGCTAATTGATATGGGACGTACTGCTCTAAACGTGAGCGATTCAATGATAGCTGGAACGGTCACCAGTCAAATATTACGGACAACAGATAAAAGTATTTTTAAAAAATAATTTTAGATTATATTTTTTGGGGCTGTAAAACATCTGTAAGAGATATTTGCGCTGAACCAGGCTGGAGCGGTTTTTGTTGATTGGGATGAGGAGCCCAACCAGAGAGCCAGATGAAAGAAAAATGTGCACGAATACGTCCATCAGGATCACTAAATCGTTGTGCATAGATTTCAGCTGCGCGGAGAAAAAAACGTTTGGATACAGGGCGTCGTGAACGATTGATGAGTGCATTTTGCATTCCCATAGCTTTAAGATCGTGCATAAGGTCAAACATTGTATTATAACGTATTGTGATATCTTCAACGTCTGCTACAGGAAGGGCAAAGCCAACACGCTGTAAAAGAGCACCTGCATCACGAATGTCGGCAAAAGGGTAGACCCTAGGGCTTGCTCCATCATAAATTTCACTTTCAGCTTGCAGCAAGCTTTCGCGCAATTCTCTTAATGTACCAGCTCCTGCCATAACAGCAAGAAATAAGCCATCTGGTTTAAGGGTATTTTTTATCTGGCTTAGAACACCAGGGGTATCATTGGTCAATTGTAATGAAAGAAGTGAAACAATAAGGTCACAGTAACTTTGAGGTAAATCAAGAAATTCTCGATGACGTAAATGAAATTTTTTATCATGGCTTTGATAAAGCGGATCTGTCTCAATGCGTTCTATGGAACAAACTTTTCCAGATTTCATTAAAGCTTGCGCAGCAAGGTCTGTATGGCTGTGTAAATCGAGAGCTAATGTAAAGAGGCGATCAACAGTGCTAAGGCGTTTATAGAGATCTTCTGCCATGTGAGAGAGTAAAAAGTCACATCCTTTTTTTGCTTTTTGAAAGGCACGTTTTCGGAATTGTTCAATGCGGTTATGATCAAAAATTAAAGGATGCGACATATTGTAGAACACTTTCGATCTATGAAAGAATATATTTTGAAAAGGTTCATTATTTGTGCAAGCTCTGTCAAGTTTATAATATGAAAGAAATAAATTTATAGAAGGTAAGAGTTTTTAAAGGAATTAAAATTATAAATTGAGGAAATACAAATGAACTTTTGTTCTGAGGGAAACTTGTAAAAGCCTAAATTTATAATGTTGTATTTTCGAGAAGCGGCGTTAAATAGCGGAGATATACTAAGTAAGTTCGTTGAACGCTTGAAAACGATGCTTTATCCACCAATTTGTCCTGGATGTAAGCAAAATGTTTCTACTTATGGTACGATTTGCTCCGAATGTTGGAAAGAACTTCAATTTATCACGAAACCTTATTGTCCTGTTATGGGGACTCCTTTTGTTTGTGATATGGGGGATGGTTTTCTTAGTGGTGAAGCACTCCGTAATACTCATCCTTTTTCACGTGTTCGCTCAGTCATTGTTCATAAAGGGCTTGCACGAACTTTAGTAACGCGCTTAAAATATGGTGATCATATAGAATTGGCATCATTTATGGCCAATTGGATGATGTTTGCTGGACGCGAGGTTATTGATGATTGTGATGTTATTATTCCCATTCCATTGCATTTTCGTCGTTTTTGGGAGAGGCGTTATAATCAATCTGCTGAGCTTGCACGTTATATTGCAGCATCACAAAAAAAGCTTTTAAAACCGAGTTGGCTTGTTCGTTGTCGGCATACCCGTCCGCAGGTTAGTCTTTCTTCGAGAGAGAGAAAACTTAACGTAAAAAATGCTTTTAAGGTTTCGCATAAAGTTAAAAAATATCTCAAAGGATGTTCTGTTTTGCTGATTGATGATGTATTTACAACGGGTGCAACAGTTACAGCAGCAGCTGCTGCATTAAAATATGCAGGTGCACGACAGGTTGATGTGCTAACATTTTCGCGTGTTCTCAAAGAAGATTCTATTTTTCCTTCTTCTTAAGAGGAATTTAAAGTGAATATTATTAAAAAAATATTGGAGGATAATACTATGAAAGAGATAATAATTTATACACGTCCTAACTGCCCTTATTGCACAAAAGCACGTGATTTGCTTGATAAAAAAGGCGTAAAGTATACAGATATTGATGCTTCCACATCCCTTCGCCAAGAAATGGTACAGCGCGCAAATGGACGTAATACATTTCCCCAAATTTTCATCGGTGATTATCACGTTGGCGGTTGTGATGATCTTTATGCTTTAGAGGCTGAGGGAAAGCTCAATTGTTTATTACAAGGCATATAATATTTGTAAATTACATATCCTTAAGACCGTTTTGCGAGAAGGAGATAGTTAACGTCCATGTCTTTTGAGCGATTCCAGCTATCGTTTAATGGGTTATAAGTAATCCCTATCTCATCAATGACAGTCAGAGCGTTTTTTGATAAGAAATTTTTAAGTTCTAGAGGTTTTAGGAATTTTTTATAATCATGGGTTCCTTTAGGAAGCCAACGTAGAATATATTCAGCACCTACAATAGCAAGCCCCCATGCTTTCCACGTGCGATTGAGTGTTGAGACAAACATTAGCCCTTGTGGTTTCAACATTTTTGCTGTAGCTGCTATGAAGAGATTAACGTCAGCGACATGTTCAACAACTTCCATATTAAGGATAATATCAAATTTTTCTCCTTCATTGGCAAGTGCTTCTGCTGTCGTCGTGCGGTAATCAATGGAAAGGTCATTTTGAGCTGCATGGGTTTTTGCGATTTCAATATTTGTTTGTGCAGCATCAACGCCTACGACCATAGCGCCAAGACGTGCCATTGGTTCACATAACAAGCCTCCTCCACAGCCAATATCAAGAATTTTCAAATTGTCAAAGGGCGTAAGCGAAGAAGGGTCACGATTAAACTCTAAACAGATTTTTTCTCTGATGTAAGCAAGGCGCGTTGGGTTAAATTGGTGAAGAGGTCGAAATTTTCCTTGTGGCTTCCACCATTCTGTAGCAATACGTGAAAAATGATCAATTTCACTTTGATCAATAGTTGTTTGTGTTTCATCGATCATGTTGCCTTCCTTTTATTTTTAATGATCAGGTCAAGTAGATTTTATACAAAGTCAAGAGAAATTAATATAATCATAATGAAACTTGCACAAATGATAGATATTCGCTATGTCGAGAAAATGGTTAGTTGATACAGCATCTAATTCTTATTACTGTTTGAGATAAGAGATGTAAAGGTAAGAGTGTTATTAATGGCGCGCATTGTCATGAAATTTGGTGGAACATCTGTAGCAAACATTGAATGTATTCATAATGTTGCACGGCATGTCAAAAGAGAGATTGATGCAGGCAATGAGGTTGCCGTTGTCGTATCTGCGATGGCTGGTAAAACCAATGAGCTTGTTCAGTGGACGTGTGATGCTTCCTCCATGCATAGAGATGCTCGTGAATATGATGTTGTGGTTGCTTCTGGTGAACAGGTTACTTCAGGTTTGTTGGCTTTGACACTTCAAGAAATGGGGGTGAATGCACGTTCATGGCTTGGTTGGCAAATTCCTATTCATACAGACAATGGGCATGGCCGTGCACGTATTACTAATATTGATGGATCTTTTTTAATCGAGTGTTTTCAGGAAGGTCAGGTTGCCGTTATTGCTGGTTTTCAGGGGTTAGCTCCGGATAATCGGATTTCTACCTTAGGGCGTGGAGGATCAGATACAAGCGCTGTTGCTATAGCCGCTGCTGTACAAGCTGATCGCTGTGATATTTATACGGATGTGGATGGTGTTTATACAACGGATCCACGTATAGAACCAAAAGCGCGTCGTTTATCAAAAGTAGCTTTTGAAGAAATGCTAGAAATGGCTTCTCTTGGTGCAAAGGTTTTACAAGTTCGTTCTGTTGAATTGGCAATGGTTCATAAGGTTCGTACCTTTGTGCGTTCAAGTTTTGAGAATCCTGATGCGTTAGGCATGAAGGACCCAATGAGTTCTTCTGGAACACTTATTTGCGATGAGGATGAAATCGTGGAACAACAAAATGTTACTGGTATTGCTTTTGCTAAGGATGAAGCCCAAATTTCCCTTCGTCGGCTTGCCGATCGTCCAGGGATTTCGGCAGCAATTTTTGGTCCCTTGGCTGAAGAACGCATTAATGTTGATATGATTGTGCAAAATATTTCTGAGGATGGGTCAAAAACTGATATGACTTTTACTGTACCATCATCAGATGTAGAAAAAGCCGTTACACTTCTTGAGAAGAATCGCAAAGAAATTGGATTTGATGTTCTCCAATTTGAAAGCGATCTTGCCAAGGTATCTGTGATTGGTATTGGAATGCGTAGCCATGCAGGTGTTGCTGCTACAGCATTTAAGGCTTTGGCTGAAAAGGGTATTAACATTCAAGCAATTACGACTTCAGAAATTAAAATTTCTATTTTGATTGATAGTGCTTACACTGAACTTGCGGTTAGAACATTACATGCTGTTTATGCACTTGATAAGAGATAAGCATTTTTTAGTTTCAACAAAGTTTCAATAACATAATGCTTTAATATATATTAATAATTTTTGTTAAGGATAATTTATATTTTTAACTTAAATAGAATATTTAATACAGCAAAACTCTCTCATTTTAAATTTGTTCATGATGAATTTAAAAATGGTTATTTATACATTATAAGAGAAAGATGTTTGGGTAAAAACTGTTTAAGAAGGGATATAAAATATGCCGTCTATAAACGTTTTAGAGCCTATAGAGAGGGATGAGAAGTCTTTAAGATAGCCCCTTTTTTATAGAATAAGGAACAAACCACTGCGTTTATGGCTTATAGCTCTTCAGAAGCACTTTTCATAAAATCATGTAACTATAGCTTAAAATTAATGATAATGTTATAGCGTATTGCTTTATAATTTCATTACTTAAATTTTTTCTCATATCTATTTATCTTTTTTTTGAATTATGATTAAGATTTTCAGAGTTTTCGATACCTCCATATGTTCTTTAGGTTAACTTTCTTCCCTTAACTACTATATTACAAGTATTTTCTTATCATGTTTACAGATTTTTCAAATGGTATTCTTTGTAAGTAAAACTCTTCTTGTAAGAAATATAGCCATTTTTATTATTCTAATTTCGTTAAATATTTTTTCCCACAGTTTGTTTTTATTCAGTATATGAATGCGAAACGTATTCTCATGTTTTGTAATTACTTTTTAATAGTAATGCATTCGAATGGGGACGTCCATTTGAAGTGAATATAAGATACGTTATCAAAGTGCGATAATTAATACACTTATTCCAAATAAAGATCTTTTTATAAATATTATTTTCTATAGTTTTTTGTATTTTTATTTTGTGCTTGTCTGGTATTTTTTATCGCTTAGTTATTTCATGTTGAATGTATAAATATGTTCCATTTTTTACATTTAGTATTAATAATCATTCCTTACGCACATAATTTTGAGTCTTAATTTTTTCTATATATTTCAATTTTGCAATATTCTGCAGGTAGAGTGATTCCTTCAATTTGTTTTTTTGTGCATCTTCGTACGCTTTCCCATCGGGAATAGTTACGGTTCTATACTTTATGTATCCAGGCAGAATAATTGGTTCTTCTATCAATCTTCTACTATATTCTTTCAAATATCTGGACTATTAACTTAATACCAGCTTCGATAATAGAAAGCATCTTGAGCACTACAACCTTTAATTTGTAAATATTTTTCTACCATTTCATTATATGCTTCTCCACCAGGAATAAGATAATACGCTTAAGCACCCAGTACATAGGGGTGGTTTAAAAGTTCTCTGCCATCATTGGTTGTATTAAATTGCCTACTATTAATTTTCTTCTTGTATAATTCAGAATTATACACAATGAAAAAAGCGTCTTGAGTAGTATAGCCTATATTTTTTAAATAGTTTACGATTTTTTTTATTTGTAAATCACTTTTTAAAAGTTTTGCATAAAAATGTATTCTCAGTTAGTTTGTCAGGAACTATGAGAAACTCCTTTATTGCGCTTAATATAAATAAATCCATATCCCAGACCGATAAGAGCAGATAAACCAGAGCCACAAAGGACCCCAATTTTTGCAGAATCAAGCAGAATGATATCTTTAAAAGCGAGCATTGAAACAAAGATAGACATTGTAAAGCCAATTCCTGCTAAAAAACCAATGAGTAAAACGCCGGTCCATGTCATATGAGGGGGTAGGCGGCATAGCCCTGATTTTACGGCTATATAACTGGCTGTGATAATACCAAGAGGCTTACCAACGAAAAGACCAATGACAACACCCAGGACAATCAAGAATGATTTGTCAGAAGAAAGATCAAAGTTTGCAAAACTTACTCCTGCATTTGCGAAGGCAAAAATCGGCATGATACCGTATGCAACCCACGGATGTAACGCTTTTTGAACACGTGTTACTGGAGCAATCATGGCCTGTTGTCCTTTGCGCATTTTTTTCAATGCGGTTGAAATATGATGCAGATCTGTTTTTGTATTTTTTTCTTGAAGAATTTGCATAGCGTTACTGAGCATGGTGAGTGGCGCTACAAGAGTACGGGTAGGAAGAACGGGAGTCATCATCCCTAAGATTACGCCAGCAAGTGATGGGTGAACGCCTGTTACCATTAAACCCCACCAGATGATTGCACCAGGTAAAATGTAAAGCCATGTTGATGCAAGTCCGATCCACTGAAAAAATAGCACCAAAGCAATACCTGCCCCTGCGATCATTAAACCGCTAGGATCAATGTTTGTTGAGTAGAAAAAAGCAATAATAAGAACAGCGATAATATCATCAATAATGGCTAATGATAGAAGAATAATATGAAGATTAGAAGGAATTTTTTTTCCAAGAAGAGCAAGAATACCTAAAGCAAAGGCAATATCTGTTGCTGTTGGCACAGCCCAACCGCCTATATGTCCCTCGTTAAAGTTGAAGATAAAGTAAATAATTGCAGGAACACAAACGCCCCCTATTGCAGCAACAATTGGTAAGATTGCTTGTTTAAAATCGGCAAGAGCACCTTCATGAATTTCACGTCGAATTTCCATTCCTGCGACGAGAAAGAAAATAGTCATAAGGGCATCATTAACCCAGAAATGTAAATCCCATGAAAGAGTGAAATGACCCAAATTAAAGCCAAGAGGTGTATGCCAAAAAGATTCATAGAAAGCAGCATATTTAGAATTGGCAAAAATAAGTGCAGAAGCAGCAGCTAATAAAAGAACAATACCACTAAGAGCTTCAATATGGAGAAAACGCTCGATAGCAGAAAGCGCTTGATTGGTGACACGAGAAGCACGATTAGGCAGGCGATTTGAAGATAAATCAGACATGAACAACTCCAAGCATCGACATTTTAGATTCTACATTCTCTGTATAAATGACTCTGTATGATACCTTCTGTATCATATAAAAGAAAAAAGAGGAATAAAGTTCTTAATTTATAGACAAGATCAGCATCTTTAAAGCACAAAATGTTTAAGGTAATGCTTCATTTTTAATAGTGAGATGTACTTTGCTTAAAGCCTTGGATAGATCATTTTGTAGAGCAGATTCGAGATCAACTATTGTAAGCCCTTTATTATCTTTTGCTTTAATTTTAACGATCAATGTTTGTGGATTTCTAGCAAATTCACCTAAAGATTTTGAAATTTTTTCTGCTTCGGCATGATTTTTTAGCAGCATTTTTGAGGTCTGCGTCATCATTAGATAGAAATCGTCATAGAGTTCCTTTTTAAGATCATGTTGGCTGTCATTAAGGTTTTGCGCAAGATAAGAAAAAAGCTTATCAATGAAACCTGCATCCCTATATTGTATATCAATTTCATTGATGCCAAAGTCTTGAGAAGCAGCAATCATTACATTTTGCTGACCAGAAAAAAACTTTTCATCAACATCAATAACCTGAGCCGACATGTTCCCAGATGCAATGTCTTTCATATTGAAAGACATTGCATCAAGAAGGAGCATACGTTTTTTTTCATCATAAGAAATATCAATTTTTCCTGAAATGTCAAAGCGATCAAAGTTCAGATTTTTGAAGAACTCTAAGTCTTTTTCATTCATTTTTTTAGGTGAAACGGAAAGGTTATTGAGAGAAAGAAAAAGCTTTTTGGGGATAGGTTGTTTCCACAAGCTTGGTTTAAATTGGAGTGATTCGAGTGTTGCTTTCAACTGCGGTATATCAACGGTGATATTATCAACTTTGGCATCCGCTGAGGTAATGGCGAGCAGTATGTTTAGAAGAAGACCATTTTGTGCTATTTTTTCAGCGATTTTATTATTCTCTTTTCTTGCATTAAGGTAAGCTTTGATCAATTTTTCAGGAGTTTGTTCAAGCGGTTTCATTTTTAAACCAGATGTTTTAAATTGTCCGAGAAAGAAAGAACTGCTTTTTTCCGCTTCTTCAAAAACATCGACACTTACATTATTCAGAGAAATGGGGCCAGTAACGGTTTTACCTTGGTTGAGAGCGTTGTTTTTTCCAAAAATGATAGAATAGGCATAGTTGATGTCGATATCATGAGCTTTTATTATATCACTTTTAGCCATAAGATGCATCTGTTTGGCACCATTTACTGTAACTGTTTTAAGATCCATATTTTTAATACTAACTGAACGGATATGTCCATTTTTAAAATCAGAAAGCTGGAAATTCTTGACTTCAACCGTTTCTATTCGGTTATTTTTATTTTCTATAGAAAGTTGTATCTTGGGAGCAATAATTGAGGAAAGCTCAATACGCATCATTGATTGTAAAAGATGTGATGTTATTGTTCTATCTTTTTCTTTTAAGGATACACTCCGAAGAGAAATTTGGGGAATTTGCACATGAATATTATTATGCTTTAAATCAACATTATAAAATGTAAAAGTTCCAGGAATAAAGGAAAGAGGAGGACGGGCAGAAATGGCACCAATTTTAAGTGATGTACCAGGTGGAACGGGTAATGTCACATTCTTCAAATTGACTTTACCTAGAATGCTTACTTCAGATGTTTCGGCTTTTATGGCACGACGGGCTATTTCTTGTCTTACAAAACTGTCAAGATAGGGTTTTGCGATATAAAATCCACCAACAATTATAATTGCCAAGATAGCAACAAATCCAATAATGCAAGTGAGCCAATATCTGAGGTTACTTTGATACCCACTATTAAGATTGACCATTCTTTCTTCTTTCATTTTTAGCACTCTTTGAATTGAGAGTGAAGATAAATTCTTTTAAGCAACGACAAAGGTTTAAATATCGCGTGCACCAGTTTCAACAATTATCTACTCTCTATATTAGAGTTATTCTCATCTTTTTTGCAATATAGCTTTATCAACTTTTATCACTTTAAAATTATCCTAAAATATTCCGATCTCTGCTTTTATCTTGCTGCTGTTTACAGGAATATTTAAAACATAAAAGATATGTTTTTGTTCATTATAATTTAACGGGGAGAGGTGAGTGTTATGACAGAAAATCAAATAATGGCTTTTTCGATCATTGGTCTCATGATGGTTGTTTTTATTTGGGATCGATTTCGTTATGATCTTGTTGCTATTTGTACGTTATTAATAGCTTGTGCTCTTGGTCTTGTCAGTCCGAAGGAAGCTTTTAGCGGTTTTAGTAATGATATTGTTATTATTGTGGGGAGTGTGTTTGTTGTCAGTACGGCTGTATCTCGCTCAGGTATAATGGAATTTATTATTCAACGGATATGGCCAGACGTGAAATCTGTGCGTTTTCAATTAGCTTTTTTAGTTCTTTCTGTTGTCGTATTATCAATGTTTGTTAAAAACATTGGTGCTTTGGCTATTATGCTTCCGATAGCTTTTCAGTTTGCACGTCGTTCTCAGGTTTCTCCTTCTGTCTTTTTGATGCCCATGGCCTTTGGTTCTTTGTTGGGGGGGCTTATGACACAGATAGGAACATCTCCCAATGTTGTTATTTCAGCGATGCAAGAACGTTTAACAGGAACACCTTTTACTATGTTTGATTTTACACCAGTTGGTGCTGTTATTGCGGCGGCTGGTGTTGTATATTTAGTCTTTTTTTATTGGCTTTTGCCTGTGCGTATGCGTTCAGGTGTATCATTTGATGATGCCATTGATATTCGTAATTATGTTGCAGAAGTGCATATTCCAATAAATTCACCAATTATAGGAAAAAATATTGTTGATTTGGTTAAGCCATCAAGTGGTGACGTTATGGTGATTCAAATCATCAGAAACAAAGTATCTATTTCACCATTACCAGATTTTGTTTTGTCTGAAAATGATATTATTTTGCTGGAAGGGTCGCATACAGGGTTAGATAGCGTGATGAACTCTGCTCGTTTAGAGTTTTCTAAGGGGCGAACTATTGCTGCAGGTGATAAGGACAGTGACATTGATATTATTGAAGCAGTCATCACCCATAATTCACCTCTTATTGGTATTAGTGCGAAAGAGTTTTCCCTATTTGATCGCTATAATGTAAATTTGCTTGCGTTAAGTCGTCAACATGAAAGGGTGCGGGGAAGACTTGATGATATTATTTTCCATCTTGGAGATGTGATTGTTTTGCAAGGACAGGATGCAGTTATTCCAAATTTATTAAGAGAATTGAAATGCTTGCCCCTAGCAAAACGAAATATTGTGTTTGGAAATTTACGACATGGTTTCATCTCTTTAGTTGTTTTATTTATAGCAATTATTTTTACAGCTTTTCATATTGTTCCAGTTGCTTTTTCTTTTTTTTCTGCTGCTGCCGCAATGGTTATCTTTCGCGTTTTGCCCGCGCGTGATCTGTATCAGGCATTAGATGGCCAAATATTAGTACTACTAGCGGCTCTTATTCCAGTGAGTGAAGCGTTAGAGAAAACAGGATGTACGGATCTCATTGGTCAATGGCTGAGTCAATTGGCAATATTTTTCCCGCCATTTGGTGCTTTAGCACTTATGTTGGTGACAGCTATGTTGGTCACGCCATTTTTGAATAATGCAGCAACAGTGATGATGGTAGCACCAATTGCGTCAAGTTTTGCTCATTCCCTTCATTATAAACCTGAAGCTTTTTTGATGGCTGTTGCAATTGGTGCGGGTTGTGAGTTTCTTACACCTATTGGACATCAAAGTAATATGCTCGTGATGGCGCCAGGAGGATATCGTTTTAGTGATTATCCACGTTTGGGTGCTCCATTGGCGGTGTTGATCGTTATTATTGCTGTTCCAATGCTTATGTGGGTTTGGCCCTTACAATAGGATATTTTAAAAAACTTTAAGGATCAATTATAAAAAGTTGTTAATCGCATGAAGATAAGCTGAAGGGATACACTTTGTATATAGAACTTTAACTGAAGATTTGGAATTATACCACACTTTAATCATGGCGCTTCGGTATTTTTGATACAGATAAAACTTTATCTATTTGGTTTTAGTAGACATTCGTGGAAATTTACTGTTTATTCAAGTTTTTTCAAGAATTAGTTTTTCTATTATAATTGTATAATCCAATACAACCAACGATTGCGGTTGAAGACTTCAAAAGATTATCCCTCTATATAATGGGGAGAAAGTTCGCTTGAGATGATAGGCAATCATGATAAATATTAAGGCAGTGAATTTTTCATAAGACTCAATATATGTAAAAGCTGTAATGTGAACAAACAGGGTGCTTACATCATTTTCGATTAAGACTGTTGCAAAAATCTGATTGAATTGGCTACATGTTGATTTAAAATAAATAAACGAGCAATTTAAAGATTTTTAGTTAATTAGGGCTACTATCTTTATCCATTTATGCGTAAAAGCATAGGTGAAGTAACTTTTTTCAAGGTATGATATATGTCGTATGATAGTTTTATTGCTGAAGTGAATGCAGAATTTCGTCAGGAAAAGGCGCTTGCTTTTTGGAGACGGTATGGTTTTTCAATTATTGGAGCAGCTATTCTTTTTATATTCATGATAGTTGCTTATCAAGTTTATCATCATACACAAATAAAGAAAGCTGGTTATATTGGTGATGCATTTGTAAAGAGTCTTGATCTTGCGGATACACGTGATTTTGATAAAGCGATAAAGCAATTAGAAACTGTTAAAACCTCTCATTTTGGGGGGTATCCTTTTCTTGCTCGTTTACGTGAGGCTTCTTTACTCATGGAGAAAGGTGATATTATTAAGTCAGTGGAGATCTTTGATTCTGTTGCAGCGGACGAGAAAGCACCGCAGATTTTGCAGAAAGTTGCAAAAATTCGGGCGGCTTATATTCTGGTTGATACAGGGACATTAACTGATGTTGAAAAGCGCATCAAAGATATGGCAAGTGATACCGATCCTATGCGTATGTCTGCAAGAGAAGCTTTAGGCTTAGCTGCTTATAAGGCGGATAAAATGGATGAGGCGGTTTATTATTTTAAGAAAATTTCTGAAGAAGGTTCTTTGGGTTTAAAAATAACAGATCGGGCTCGAATGATGCTTGAGCTTATACAAGCTGAGGGCAAGGCAAATAAGGAATAAATCGATGAGCCTTACCATTGCTATCGTTGGTCGTCCCAATGTTGGGAAGTCAACACTATTTAATCGTTTGGTTGGGCAAAAATTGGCTTTGGTTGATGATAAGCCTGGTGTAACACGTGATCGGCGTATTCATGCGGCAAAACTTCAAGATCTACGTTTTGATGTGATTGATACGGCTGGGCTGGAAGAAACAGGTGATCATACACTTGAGGGGCGTATGCGTTCTCATACAAAAGTTGCAATTGATGAAGCGGATCTTATTTTATTTGTATTTGATGCAAAGAGCGGAATAACACCAAGTGATTTAAATTTTTCTTCATTGGTTCGCAAATCAGGAAAGCCAATTGTGCTTGTTGCCAATAAGTCTGAGTCAAGAGCGGCAACAGGAGGAGAGTATGAGGCGTGGTCATTAGGTTTGGGGGAGCCGTGCCCAATATCGGCTGAACATGGTTTGGGACTTAGTGATCTGCGTGATGCAATTATAGATGCTGTTGGGTCAGAGCATGCTTTTGGCAACAACAAAGAAGAAGATAGAATGATACAACCTGCATCTGTTGGTGATGATGTAAAGGATTTGGAAGAAGAGGAGCTTATTTACGATGAAAGTAAGCCCATTAGGATTGCAATTGCGGGGCGTCCCAATACAGGAAAATCCACTCTTATCAATAGTATGTTGAAACAAGAGCGATTGTTAACAGGACCAGAAGCAGGACTCACGCGTGATTCTATTTCTGTAGATTGGGAATGGCGTGGTCGTCATATTAAACTTTTTGATACTGCAGGTTTACGTCGAAAATCGAGAATTCAAGAAAAATTAGAAAAACTATCTGTTGCAGATACTTTACGTGCTATTCGTTTTGCAGAAGTGGTGGTCATTGTTTTTGATGCAACGATACCTTTTGAAAAGCAGGATTTACAAATTGCTGATCTTGTGATTCGTGAAGGGCGTGTTCCAGTTATTGCTTTCAATAAGTGGGACCTTATTGAAAACAGTCAGACCACATTGATTGATTTGCATGAAAAATGTGCGCGATTTCTTCCTCAAGTTCGTGGTTTGAGAGCTGTTCCTTTATCAGGACAATATGGTCAAGGGATTGATAAACTGATGGAAAATGTCATGATGATGCACCGTGTATGGAATCGTCGCATTTCGACGGCTAAATTGAACCAATGGCTTGGAACTATTGTGGCACATCATCCACCTCCTGCGGTTTCTGGACGTCGACTTAAGGTTAAATACATTACACAGGTTAAGACACGTCCTCCTGGATTTATGATTTCCTGCTCGCGCCCCAAAAGTATGCCCCAGTCGTATTTGCGTTATCTTGTCAATGGGTTACGTGAAACATTTGATATGTCTGGTATACCCGTTCGCATATCATTACGAGCCTCTGATAATCCTTTTGCGACACGTTCCAAGAAGAAATGATAACTCTTTAATTTTTTAAGTGAATGAAATCTATACTTAAGAATCTTAAAAATAAGTTTTTTTATGATCTTTCTTTTCATAAAAGAAAAAGTTTTATTTGCTAAAGTTTTAATTTTATTGATAATCATTTATCATGAGCGCTATTGAATAGAGCTCTCTCATCTTGATAAAGATCATTTATTTGCATGTCATGAGAAGAGTTTAATAGTATTTAAGAAAGAGTACATAATCCTCTTAATGGGTTATTTAAATGCAAGAATAGATGCAATATGAGGGTAGGGGAATATAATTATGATGCTTGTTTGAAAAGCAGCATTAGATTATCGTTTCATAAAAATAAAGCTTATGAATAAGCGCTTTTTCTTGTTTGTCTGAATAAAAAGCAAAAATATTTGCTGAATCCACAGATATTCAATTGTAAGGAGCGAAGTTTATAAAAGTGGATTAAAATTGTATAAAGTGGTATGGTAATCATATTTAAATTTTATTGTGTTCTATTGGCTTAATCTATTTGAAATTTTTGATTTATTAATATCTTGTATTTAAAGGAGCTTCTCTTAATACCCTCAAGCTCATTTCGTGATGAGGCTTGTAATGGCGTCTATAAAATACTTCGCGAATAGGATCATACAGAAACCATTGATTATTATCATTTTCATAAAATGAAAAGTGCAAGTTTATTCGAATAAAAGGAGAAAACCAACGTTCTCATACTGTTTTTAGTTTTCTATGTTCTCTTTCAAAACTAGGACTGATATAACATTGGGAGCCGGAAAATAAGATGGTATTAGTTTACACCTTTCGTTAAGCGTAAAATGGTTGTTCTATAAGTTTTATATTATTCACGGGAACTTTTCGTTATACATTCACGGGTGCTGTCGTGAAATCGGTTTAGGTGCTTAGAATATCTTTTTAAGAAAGCATGTAAATTGAAAAATACGTTATTTCTGCAATGAAATTTATACGATAACTTGTGATAGATTTCTTTTAGTATCTTGACGAATAAATTCGGGAACAATATGATGCACACGGTTTTATGAAATGTATTCTTACATTGCTTTTTAATTAAGGAGCCAATGATGGCGATGGGCGAGAAACCCGTTATGAGCCGTAAGGAGGCTGAAGAGAAAAAGCAAGGAGAGTGTCTTCATTCAGAGGATTTGGAATGTCGTAGTAGGAACTTAAGCGTAGCTTTAGTGCGCAAGCAAGCATTAAAGAAGCGGGAGTATAAGAGTAAGCGGGAAAAATCACAAGGAAGGATGGCAGATGCAATTAAGCTTTCCAGTGAGTTTCTGGCAAGTATTATAGTTGGTATTGTTTTGGGGTTGGGGTTTGATAAGTTAGCAAGTTCATGGCCTTGGGGATTGGTATTTTTTCTCTTCTTTGGATTTGCTGCGGGTGTATTGAGTATTCTTCGGTCTGTGGGGTATGTTTCCTCCAGTCAATTAGGAAAAAAAGGCGTATTGCGCCAAGATAAACAAGATAAAGGGGCCAATGAGAGGTCCGATAAATGAGGTTGAAGTGACAGCACACGCTCCAGATCCTATTCATCAGTTTGAGGTTTCAAGGCTGATTAAGATTTCCATAGGAAATATGGATTTATCGTTTACAAATGTATCATTATTTACAGTCCTCACGGTTGTTGTAACTTCTATTTTTCTCTTTATTTCATCATCGAGTCGTGGATTGGTTCCAACGCGGATGCAGTCTCTTTCGGAAATGGCATATGAATTTGTAGCATCGACTCTGCGGGAATCATCTGGTGTGCAAGGAATGCAGTTTTTCCCTTTAGTTTTTTCTCTGTTTACTTTTATTTTGGTTGCTAACTTTATTGGTCTCTTTCCTTATTTTTATACGGTTACGTCTCAAATCATGATCACGTTTTCGTTAGCAATGGTGGTAATCTTGACGGTGATTGGTTATGGCTTTTATAAGCATGGGGTCAGTTTTTTGAAACTGTTCGTTCCCAGTGGAGTTCCGGTTGTGGTTTTACCTCTGGTGACAATGATTGAGGTTATTTCTTTTCTCTCCCGTCCAATTAGTCTTTCTCTTCGTCTTTTTGCGAATATGCTTGCTGGTCATATTACGCTTAAAGTGTTTTCTGGGTTTGTTGTTTCAATGATTGGGGTAGGACTCGTAGGTGTGGGTGGTTCGATTTTACCGCTTATTATGACTGTAGCAATTACTGCTCTTGAGTTTTTGGTCGCATTTCTTCAGGCTTACGTCTTTACGGTTTTAACTTGTATGTATCTTAATGATGCAATTCATCCAGGACATTAATAGAACTGGCGGTTTTCCGTCGAATAATGCAATTTCGCTTTAAAGGAGAATAACATGGAAATGGTGCTTGCAGCAAAATATATTGGTGCTGGTCTTGCTTGCTTTGGTATGGCTGGAACAGCTTTAGGACTTGGTAATATTTTTGGTAGCTATCTTTCTGGT
Organism: Bartonella sp. OT172YNZD; assembly: GCF_042193725.1. Lineage (NCBI taxonomy): Bacteria > Pseudomonadati > Pseudomonadota > Alphaproteobacteria > Hyphomicrobiales > Bartonellaceae > Bartonella > Bartonella sp. OT172YNZD. Next base: position 54,289 of record NZ_JBHILZ010000008.1, read on the forward strand.
GCATTACGAAATCCATCAGCAGCAGATAGTCAGTTTGGACGTCTCGTCTTTGGTTTTGCTGTAACAGAAGCTTTGGGAATTTTTTCATTGCTCATTGCTTTATTACTTCTTTTTGGGGTTTAATCATCATCAAAAGGGTATATCTGTTCTTGCATGAGGAAAGATTTACCCTTTTAGGCTCTTAACCAGAGAGATGCTAGAGAGATGTTAGTCAGTTATCATCGGTTATAGAGGGCTTTAATAAGCTATTTAAAGGATGAAAGAAGATGTTTGTTTCAAGCGCTTATGCACAGAACACTGAAACGTCGATAGAACATATTAAAAAGGTGGCAGAGCATGCAAATCGTGTGTTTCCGCCTTTTGATTTTGTGCATTTTGGTTCGCATTTTTTCTGGTTGGCAATTTCTTTCGGACTTTTTTATCTTTTTATCTCCCGTGTAATTGTACCACGTATTGGCGGTGTTATTGAAACACGGCGAGATCGAATAGCATCTGATTTAGATCAGGCAATGCGCATGAAGCAAGAAGCAGACATTGTTGTTGAAACTTATGAGCGGAAATTAGCGGAAGCGCGTTTGAACGCGCAGGCTATAGCGCAGGTAGCTAGTGAAGAATTAAAAGAAAAGGCAGAGCTTGAACGGAAAGAAATTGAAGAGAGTCTAGAGAAAAAACTCGCAGATGCTGAAAAACAGATAGCAAAAATTCGAGATAAAGCGATGCAAAATGTTGGTTCTATCGCTGAAGAAGTAGCTCTTGAAATTGTGAAAAAATTGATTGACGTTGATATCAGCAAAGAGGCTGTTCGTTCAGTTGTTAAAACTGCGGATTATGGAGGAAGACAAAGATGACTGATACTTTTTGGGCATTTGTTGGGTTAGTTCTTTTTTTGGCTCTTTTAGTCTATTTCCAAATTCCACAGAGGGTTATACACCATCTTGATGCACGCGCGAAACGTATCAAAGATGAACTGGATGAGGCGCTGCGTCTTCGTGAAGAGGCACAGGAAATATTGGCTGAATATCAACGCAAACATGCAGAAGCAGAAAAAGATGCGCAAGAAATTATTGCAGCAGCAAAGCATGAAGTTGAATCTGTTATTGCTGAGGCTCGTACAAAAGCAGAAGAATATGTAAAAAACCGCAATAAATTGGCAGAGCAAAAAATCGCTCAAGCAGAGGCAGATGCAATACGCATGGTTTCTGCATCGGCTATTGATTTGGCAATTTCTACAGCACGTATCCTTATTGCAAAGGAATTAGATTCTAACAAGGCAGATAAACTTATTAAAGCGTCTCTTGAGAAGGAATCATTTATCAAGATGAAAACATATCTTAATTAATGATATTTGAGAGATAAAGAACGTCCTCTTTGATTGCATAATTTCCTCAATATTAATTAATAAAAGTCATAAAAAAAATTTATCTTCATTATTTTTACCAGTTAATAGGACATTTTGATTTTAAATGACAAGTTTTGAAAAGTCTGCAACCGATTGTGTAACAATGTGAGTGCGTTTGAGAAGAGCAAGACGGTTAGCACGAACGTCAGGTTTTTTATCATTTACCAATACCGTTTCAAAAAATATATCAATCAATTTTCCAAGTGGCGCTAGTGCACTGAGTGCAAATGATAAATTTGTTGCATTGATGGGAGCAAGAACCTTTTTTTCTACTTCACAGATTGCATGATAGAGCTGGTTTTCTTCTTTCTCGACAAAGAGCTCAGGATTAATTTTACTCGCTATTGTTGTGCTTTTTTGAAATTCATTTTCAAGAATATTGGCAGTACGTTTTACAGAGGCTACAAAGTTCATTCCATCATGGGTATTGATAAAAGCGATAAGCGATTCGACACGACGTGCCACCAATAAAAAATCATCAGAGTCTTTATTTAAAACGGCTTCAAGGGCATCGTAACGAGCACCTTCCTCTTTTAGATAGATTTTCAAACGGTCATGAAAAAAGAATAACAGGTCTGATAAAATATATTCTATTTTTTCTGGAAGCAGATTCTGCAATTGGGAATTTTCTCTTTGAGAGATTTCATATTTATTTTTTTGTTGTAAGAAGAGATTTGTTGCTAACTGAAACAGTGGTATAAGATTGATTTTCCAATCTCGCGAAAGTACAAGCCTAATAATTCCCAATGCTGCTCGTCTTAACGCATAGGGATCTTTTGAGCCCGTTGGTTTTTCATTAATGAGCCAAAAGCCAACGAGCATGTCAATTTTGTCGGCGAGCATAACGGTTATAGCAAGCGGTTCTTGTGGAAGACGATCTGTTGGTCCTTGAGGTTTATAATGCTCCTCGATTGCTACAGCTACGCGAGGATCTTCTCCTTGAAGAAGGGCATATTTTTTCCCCATAACTCCTTGTAATTCAGGAAATTCTCCGACGATTTCTGTTTGCAAATCAGCTTTTGCAAGAATTGCTGCACGTTTTGCTAAAATAGGATCTGTTTGTATCAAAGGTGCAATTTCTTGTGCGAGTGTAGCAATGCGTTCTACTCTTGCACCTTGCGTACCTAATTTAGCATGAAAAGTTACATTCAAATGATCAAGTCGCGCCATTCTTTGATCGAAAGGTTTTTTTATATCAAGATCAAATTTTTTTATAGAAGATTCCAATTGTTGAATATCAGGCAAATCACGCTGATCAGTTTGCCAAAAATAAAGTGCATCAGAGAGACGGGCACGGACAACCTTACTATTTCCTTTTGAAATTTCTTTGCCTTCATCATTTGCAAGAATATTAGAAACAAGAATAAAATGATGAGAAAGTTTTACTTTTTCTCCTTGTTTACGGGTGACAAAACATTTTTGATTGGCTCGAATGGTCAAGCGGATAATTTCTGGAGGAATATCAAGGAATGATTTGTCAAAATCACCCATCAGGATAACAGGCCATTCAACAAGACCAGCAACTTCTTCTAGGAGGGGATTGTCTTGAACCAGTTCTAAACCGTTGGCAAAGCAGAGATTTTGGGCATCAGCTAAAATAATATTCTTTCGTCTCTCGGCATCCAGAATGACTTTGTGGGTTTCAAGTTGAGTAACATAATCATCAAAGCGGCGCACTTGAAATGGCTTTCCATCACTTAAGAAACGATGACCATAAGTTAAATTATTGCTTTTAAGAGAACCAATTGTAAACGGAATAGTATGTGTTTCACCAATTTCTGGTCCGAAGATGCAAAGAATGTTTTGTAAAGGTCGAATCCACTTCAGAGCACCACTTTGTGCTGAATCTTTTCCCCAACGCATAGATTTCGGCCACGGAAAGTTGCGGATAATATTCGGTAAAATATCGGCAATAATTTCTTCTGCAGCTCGACCTTTTTTAACAATTTTAGCAATATAAAAATAACCTTTTTTATCATCATGTCCAATATGTGCTTCAGAAATATCGTTTAATCCTGTTGCACGTAGAAAACCATCAATTACATGCTGTGGTGATTTTATACTAGGACCTTTGCGTTCTTCATGGATATCTTTTGAGCGTATGGAAAGTCCGCGTATGTCTAATGTTAGCCGACGAGGTGTCCAATATTCACGAGCAGCTTCATAGATCAATCCAGCATTCACAAGTTGATCTGTAACAGATTTTTTAAGATCAGCAGCAGCTTTTCGTTGCATACGTGCGGGGATTTCTTCACTGAAAAGTTCAAGAAGAAGATCAGACATTAGGCTTCTCCAGTGTATATTTGTCCAGCTTCTGTGAGCAAGAAGGCTTCCCCACAACGGCGCGCGAGATCACGAATGCGAAGAATATAATTTTGTCGTTCTGTTACAGAAATAACGCCACGTGCTTGCAAAAGATTAAAGATATGGCTCGCTTTAATACATTGATCATAGGCAGGAAAAACACAGCGATGTAATATATTTTCTTTATTTGGTTTTCCAGCATCAAGAAGTGCGCTGCATTCACGTTCTGCATCGATAAAATGCTGATGTAGCAGTTTTGTATCAGCAAATTCGAAGTTGTAATATGAGTATTCCTGTTCTGCCTGTAAAAAAATATCTCTATAACTTATTTTGTTTTCTCCCTCCAAACCATTAAAGTTAAGCTTATAGACGTTCTCAACCCCTTGGATATACATCGCTAGACGCTCAAGACCATATGTGAGTTCCCCTGAAACTGGAGCGCATTCAATGCCACAAACTTGTTGAAAATAAGTAAATTGAGAGACTTCCATCCCATCGCACCAGCATTCCCATCCAAGCCCCCAAGCACCAAGGGTGGGACTTTCCCAATCATCTTCAACAAAGCGAATATCATGCAGTTTTGTATCAAGCCCGATAGCTTGTAGCGACTTTATATAAAGTTCTTGTAGATTGAGCGGAGAGGGTTTGAGAAGCACTTGGAATTGGTAATAGTGTTGTAGACGATTTGGATTCTTACCATATCGGCCATCTGTTGGACGCCGAGAAGGCTGAACATAAGCAACTTTCCAAGGGCGTGGACCTAGAGAGCGTAATGTTGTTGCTGGATGAAAAGTCCCAGCTCCTACTTCCATATCGTAAGGTTGCAAAATTGCACATCCATAGTGTGCCCAATAATTTTGCAAAGTTAAGATTAGTCCCTGAAAAGAACGTTTGGGGTTAAGATGTTCAGGCAGTTTCACACTTTATACTCTTTATATTGGACGAAACAAAAAACCAAAGTAATTTTAGTTTCTCTGTTTATTATTTCATGTGGTTTATGGTTAAGCATCGTTTATTACAAACCAAATTTCAACTTTTCTTGAATTTGTTCAGAATTTTCTGGTTTTCCGTCAATTGCGTGGTTCCATTGAAAGATTGCTTCACGTTTACGTCCAACTTTCCAATAAGCATCTCCTAAATGATCATTCAGTGTTGGGTCCTCAGGTTGTAATCTGACAGCATTTTCTAATATTTGCACTGCTTTATTATATTCTTTTAGTTTATAATAAGCCCACCCTAAAGAATCGAGAATATGACTGTTGTGAGCTTGCAAAGCAGAAGCTTTTTGCAGCATACGGAGCGATTCTTCAAGCTTCTCATCACGTTCTACAAGGGAATAGGCTAAATAATTAAGAACCTGTGGTTGGTTTGGGAAAAGTTCAAGTGATTTTCGCAAGTCAATTTCTGCTTTTGGCCATTGCTTTAAACGTTCAAAAGCGATACCACGCTGATAAAAGAGTTTCCAATCGTCCTGCTGAAAGTTTTTTATCTGGGCAAGAGCGTAGTCTAGAGTTTTAATGGCCTCAAGAAATTTATTGTCCTGCATATAAAAAGCAACGAGCGTTATCAAAATATTACGATCATTGGGAAATTTTTCATTTAACAATGTGAGTAATTTTATTGCTTCTTTGTAATTGTTGTTATTGGCAAGAAGGAATGCAAGATGAAGTTGTCCATCTTTATAATAAGGGGATTTAGGGGATAAAGCGCGATAAAGTTTAATTGCTTGATGAGGATCACTCAATTTAGCAGAAATGTGTGCAAGCTGAAACAGTGTTGCGTCATTTTGAGGGTATAAGGCGAAAGATAATTGCTTAAAAATACGTGCAATTCGCCCTGAGTTTTTGTGGTTGAGGGCTGTTCCAAAATTATATAATACCTCGGCTGCTCCTTGTTGAGGTGTTTTAATAACTCTCTCTAAGAAAGATTTTTTTTCAATTTTTTCTCGAAAGTTTTTAAGGACTTCTCGACCTGACAACATTTGTTCGCCATGTTGGATTGTTTGAAGAGCTTGGTTGCGCATATTATGGCGCAATTGGAATGAGGCATAGGCTATGATAATACGTTCATAGGTATTAGGCGCGATAAGAGTTCCCTGTTTGTTACTAAGTGCTTTAATGAAATATTTTTTTGCATCCTTTTGCTGTTCTGCAAGGTCGCTCATAAGTGCTAGATGATAAGATATAAAAAGGTCATACCAGACAGGACCTTTGAGTTTCTTAAGATCAGCGATTGCCTGAGATTTTTGTCCAGATCCAAATTTAATCCAAGCACCGATGAGTTCAGGTATTGGATTATTGGATGGCGAAGGTTCTTTTGATTTCAGAAAAAAATTGGCATTCTTATAGTTTTTTTTGATGAGACTTTCTACTGACAAAGTTAAGGAAACAAAGGGAGTTATAACATCTTGCTCTTTGAGTTTTTGGGCTTGTTGGACAGCTTCTTTAAAGTTTCCGACCGAGAGCATAGCTTCAAGGAGCTCTTTTTGTGTTTCAATGTTATCAGGTTGATAAACGAGTGCTTGTTTAAAGTAATTGATAGCAAGTTCTGTTTTATTTTCATGATTTGCAACCCTTCCAGCTAAATAAGCACCTGTAAATGAACTTGTATGAATTGCGTTGCTTATTTTACTGTAGGTGAAGGATGGCATCAGCATGATACCCACGATAAAGAGGGTAAAAAGTCGAGATACCGTTGCAGAGCACATGGAGCTAATCCTTTTCAAGATAATCAATCGATGGTATTGTTTATAGATCATATCTCATTACTTTGTTGAGAAATACTGCGATTTTTGCAAAGAATTCAGTTTATGCGCGCAATACAAAATTCAACAGTCTCAACGAGAGCATTGTAAGCAAGATTTTTGTTCATGAGAACCAGAGCATCAATTGCATGTTTTCCATAGATGCGTGCTTGTTCTATTGTATCTGTAATACTATCATACTTTTCTATTAAGTATTGCGCGTATGCGAAGGCTTCATTATTGTTATTGCCATCTTCAAGTGCTTGTTTCCAGAATTTTTTTTCTACCATATTCCCACGTTCATATGCGATAATAACAGGCATTGTTATTTTTCCTTCTCTAAAATCATCCCCTATATTTTTTCCTAAGTTTTGAGCACTACCGTTATAGTCAAGTGCATCATCAATCAATTGGAAAGCTAAACCTAAAGATGTTCCATATTCACGTAATGAAGAACGTTCTTTATGTCCATAGCCAGCAACAATCGGTCCTACTTCAGCGGCTGCTGAAAAAAGTGCGGCTGTTTTTGCATTGATGATTTTGAGATAGTCTGAAGGGCTGGTTTTGATATTTTTTGCAGCAGAAAGTTGCATAACTTCTCCTTCAGCAATAATTGCAGCAGCGTTCGCTAGGACAGAGAGCGCTTCTATGGAACCGACATCGACCATCATTTTAAAAGCCTGACCCAACAGGAAATCACCAACAAGTACACTTGCTTGATTTCCCCAAATCATCCGTGCCGTGGATTTTCCACGTCGCAAATTACTTTCATCAATCACATCATCGTGTAGTAATGTTGCTGTATGCATAAATTCAACAGCTGTTGCGAGTTTTATATGCCCGTCACTTTGATAACCGAACATATGAGCAGAAGCGAGCGTAATCATTGGGCGTAACCGCTTTCCACCTGATGAAATAAGATGGTTAGAAATTTCAGGAATCATCTCAACCTCTGATTTGGCCATAGAGAGAATAAATTGATTTACGCGCTCCATATCTTTTTGAGTAAGATTGACAAGAGATTGAAGAGAAATTTGATTATTTCTTATTTGTTCTGGTTTGATAGCTGCACTCAATGTGTTTACTCCTAGAGTGTTGCAATGGACATATATAAAATTTACTTTATTTACTAGCATAAAGGGGGTTTGGTTTTGACTCAAGCTTTTGATGGCGCTTTGAAGTGTAAGCTTGGAATGTTATTGGCAAGAAATGTTCTTTAACGAGTGTAATGTTGTTGTTATGAAATAATAAAAAAATTTAAAATAGCGGCTGAATAGCAAAAATGCAGTTTATAAAGATGAACATTAGGCTTTTAAATGGATAAAATAGCGAATCAGAGCGGTGAAACAATTGACAGTTTTCACCGCGGGAAATTTTATTTGGTTCAACCCCATAAATATGGTCATCGTTCTGGAGTGGATGCGATGTTATTGGCTAGTTTGGTTCCAAGTAATTTAAAGGGCAAGGTTGTTGATTTAGGTGCAGGTGCTGGAGCTGCAGGGTTGGCTGTTGCTTCGCGTTGTCTGAAAGTTCATGTTACCTTAGTTGAACGTTCAGCTTTTATGGTATCTTACGCTCAAAAAACGCTCATGCTAAAACAAAATAAACAATTTGCTAGCCGAATTTGTTTGCTAGAAGCAGATGTTACCTTCAAAGGGAATGCCCGTATAAAAGCAGGTTTGATAGATAATAGCTTTGATTTTGCGATTATGAATCCACCTTTTAATAATCCTAGTGATCGCAAGACACCTGATAAACAAAAATCTGAAGCGCATGTTATGTCTGAAGCGATGTTTGATAACTGGTTACGGAGTGCAGCAGCCATTGTTAAGCCAGGTGGATACTTAGGGCTCATTGCGCGTCCACAATCGCTGACAGATATCTTGCGTGCTTTAGAAGGGCGTTTTGGTGGGATTTGTATAATTCCTGTGCATGCACGTGCGAAAACAGCAGCAATTCGTCTTTTATTTTACGCAAAACGAGGAAGCAGAGCAGCTTTATCTATTTTACCGGCATTGGTTATACATGAAGGGGATGAGCATACTTTTTCGCCACGGGTTGATGCAATTAATAATGGATATATAAGCTTGTGGGAACTTTTCTAATAGTATCTTGTGTTTTTTAGTTTATTATTTAGAGTCCAAACTTTGTTATTAGGGAGGTTTGACTTTGGGTGAAGTTATATTTCTGCTTGTAATGTGGGAATTGATTGGCGCTTTTGGATATTATCGCGTTCTTCCTTTTTGTTGTCCTTGCCTATTTAATTGTTCTTAATTTATAAGGAGATTTTGTTTTGATGGATGTTATTAAAAGTTTTATTCCACGCCGTTTTTCTTCTGATAAACTGGAAATTCCTGTGGTGCGCCTTCAAGGAGCAATTATGGATTCATCAGCCTCTATATCTCGTACCCTTTCCCTCAGTAGGTGTGCAAATCTTTTAGAGAAGGCTTTCGCACACAAAAAGTCACCGACTGTTGCACTTATTATTAATTCTCCTGGTGGTTCACCTGTACAGTCGCGTTTTATTTTCAAGCGTATTCGTGACTTGGCAGAAGAAAAAAATAAAAAGGTTCTTGTGTTTATTGAAGATATTGCAGCATCTGGTGGTTATATGATTGCTTGTGCGGGGGATGAAATTTTTGCAGATCCTTCTTCAATTGTTGGTTCCATTGGAGTGGTTTCAGCTTCCTTTGGTTTTCCGGAACTTTTGAAGAAAATTGGTATCGAACGGCGTGTATACACGGCAGGAAAGAACAAAGTTACATTAGATCCATTTCAGCCAGAAAAAAAGGCGGATATTGAGCATTTGAAATCTCTCCAACTTGAAGTGCATCAAACTTTTATCGATTTGGTTAAAGAACGGCGTGCTGCAAAATTATCAGATGATTCGAATCTTTTTACAGGAATGTTTTGGAGTGGAAAACAAAGCGTTGAGCTTGGTCTGGTTGATGGATTGAATGATGTACGTTCTGTTATTAAGGAGCGCTTTGGTAATGATGCAAAACTTCGACTTATTATGCCTCCAAAAAGTTTTTTAGGACCTAAAACGCCTTCAGGAGTGGCGGCACATACGGTTTATACAGTCGTTGATAGTGCATTGATGGCAGCAGAAGAGCGAGCGCTTTGGCAGCGTTATGGTTTGTAATGGAAAAAATCATTTAAGCCAGAGGGCTTTTTATCTAAAAATAGATGCTAGAAGAAAAAAGGCTTGAAATGATACTAATGAGAACATGTTGTTTATTTTGTATGAGAACTCTTTATATTTATTGTTTGTTTAGAAAGCGATTAAGAATATTTCAAGCTGTTTATAGGGGTTGTGCTAAAAGTATGGATAAAAGGGGGGGATTTTGTAAAAAAACCTATGCAGCTGAATATTACGTCATATGATATCAAATGTATCAGCTTCGTTCCAAAGACATTCCTATTTATTTACACCTATTAAATTGAATTTAGCTCTACATGTTGTGGGGCAACGTGCTGATGGGTATCATTTAATAGAAAGTTTGGTTTATTTTAGTCTTAGTGGCGATTGTCTACACTATGCACCTTGTGAAAATAATCAGTTTGTTTTGACGGGACCGTTTGCAAAAGGCCTTGTTTCTCATTTAGACAATTTGGTTATTCGTGCACGGGATTTTATGCATAAGACTTTTCCTGAATATGCTCAACCTGCTTTTTTTCGGCTTGTAAAAACATTACCTGTTGCTTCAGGCATTGGTGGTGGCTCAGGTGATGCAGCTGGGGTTGTAAACATGTTGCGTCAACAGTGGAATCTTGATTGCTCTTACGAAGAATTAGCAAAAATAAGCTTAGTTCTTGGTGCTGATGTTCCCATGTGCCTTTGTGCATTAGAATATCAGCAGCCGCTTTTGGTCAAAGGAATTGGTCAAGAGATAATACAACTAAAAGGAGCCTGTTCTCTTGCAATGGTATTGGTTAATCATGGACAGGAGATTTCAACACAAACTGTTTTTAAAGCGTTAGAGAAGCATCATAACCCTTCTTTAAAAATTAATACAGACGCTTTAAAGAGTGTTGATTCATTGGTTGAAGCTTTACAAGAAACGCGTAATGATCTTTTTTCTTCTGCATTAAAAATAGCACCTCAGTTAGCTGAAGTGTTATCTATATTAGATGAATGTGGGGCTCTTTTTTCCCGTATGTCTGGAACGGGAGCAACTTGCTTTGGCATCTTTAAAAATAAACAAACGGCGCAACAAGCAGCTCTTTTTATCAAATCAATGCACCCAAATTGGTTTGTAAAACCTATCATGACTTTAGGAAATATTTGATAAATAAATATAAAAGCTTTTATTTCGTCATGATTTTATTATACACAATAAAAGAGAGTAAACAAAGAAATGTATTTTTTGTTTTTTAGATAAAATAAATACATGCTAAAATGGTTTTTGAGAAAAGAAAATAGACAACAGAATACTTTTTATTTTGTTTTTTTTACCTTTTGTGCAAGAATTTGCAGAATGTTTGAAGAGCCATTTAAAACTGTAATGCTTGCAAAAAATGGTCAGGATACAGAAATAGATGTATGTTGGTTGTATTTGTGATTTATCAAAGATGTTTAATTTTCCACTTCAACCAAATTTTTCGTGCGAATTGGATTTGCAAAAACAGGGTTTTTTTCATATAGCAGGTGTTGATGAAGTAGGACGGGGGCCTCTCGCTGGACCTGTGGTAACGGCAGCAGTTATCTTGGATAAAGATCATATTCCTAATGGGTTAAATGATTCAAAAAAACTTTCTTTTCTCCAACGAAATAGACTTTATCACGAAATTTTGCAAAGTGCATTAGCGGTTTCAGTCGCTAGTCTTTGTGCTCGTACAATTGATCAATCTAATATTAGAAAAGCAACTTTAGAAGCAATGCATCGCTGTATTATAGGATTAGCCATTCCAGCTCACTATGTCCTTGTTGATGGACGTGATATTCCTTCTGAGTTGTCCTGTCCTGCAATGGCGTTGATTAAGGGCGATCAGCGTTCTGTTTCAATTGCAGCTGCATCCATTATTGCGAAAGTAACGCGTGATCGGATGATGGAATGTGCAGGACAAGTTTATAAAGGGTATGGTTTAGAGAAGCATGTAGGTTATGCAACGCTAGCGCATCGTACAGCTCTTGGTAAATATGGACCAATTAGAGGATTACATCGTTATAGTTTTGCACCACTTAAAGAGTGTTATAGAAATGGTGTGTCATGACGATTCTACCACTCAATAGTGCTTCGATAAGAGAGGCAATAGCGCTTCTTGAACAAGGGAAGTTAGTAGCGTTACCAACGGAAACTGTTTATGGATTAGCGGGCGATGCAACCAATGGGAGGGCAATTTCTTCTATTTTTTCTACAAAGAGTCGTCCGCAAATTAATCCTCTTATTGCGCATGTCAGCGGCATCGAAATGGCGGAACGTTATGTTAAAATTGACTTTCTTTCACGCCAATTAATGGAGGAATTTTGGCCAGGTCCTTTGACATTGGTTTTGCCTTTAAAGGAACAGCATAATATCCATCCTTTAACAACCTCTGGTTTGAATACCTTGGCTGTTCGTTTTCCAGACAGTCGTTTTGCGGAAGTGGTACAACATTTTGGCCGCCCACTTGCTGCTCCTAGTGCAAATCAATCGGGGCGTCTTAGCCCTACTTCAGCTGAGGCTGTTTTTGCATCTTTGGGGAAATCTATTCCTTTGATATTGGACGGAGGACCTGCTAGAATAGGCCTTGAATCAACGATTATTAAAATTTGTGGTAAAAATATTTATCTTTTGCGTCCAGGGGGGCTTGCGGCTGATAAAATTGAAGAAGTTGTGGGGAAGTCTTTAAAACGGATAGATCAAAGGGCGGCGATTGAAGCTCCAGGGATGTTAAAGTCGCATTATGCTCCCAATGCCACGATTCGTTTGAATGTAGTAAAGGTAGAAAATGGTGAAGCGCTGTTAGCATTTGGTTCAAAGCGCGTTATGGGAGCTGAAAATGCCGTTTCTATTTTAAACCTTAGCGAAGATGGAAAGTTGGAAGAGGCAGCCTCTCATTTATTTCAATATATGAAGGAATTAGATTCATTTAAAGTGAGATGTATCGCAGTAGAACCTATTCCATCATACGGATTAGGGGAGGCTATCAATGATCGTCTTATACGGGCTGCGGCTCCAAAGGAGAAATGAACATGGAGCAGGAATTAATTGAGGGATTTAGGGAAATTGTTGGTGCTAAGCATGCTATAACAGATCAAGCGTTGATTGCACCGTATTTGCTTGAAGAGCGTGGGCTTTTTCATGGAAAAACACCTTTACTTTTACGTCCATCTTCTTGTGCAGAGGTCTCATCGATTATGCAGTTAGCGAGCAAAACACGCACACCGATTGTGCCACAGGGTGGAAATACAGGGCTTGTGGGGGGACAACAACCAGATGAAAGAGGAGGGGGCGTTCTTTTATCCATGGAGCGATTAAATAAGATTAGAACTATAAATCTTGAAGGAAATTTTGTTGTTGTAGAGGCTGGTGTTATTTTACAGGATTTACAGAAAAAAGTGGATGAATCAGCTCGTTTTTTCCCTCTTTCTTTGGCATCTGAAGGTTCTTGCCAAGTAGGAGGAAATCTTTCATCGAATGCTGGAGGGACAGCTGTTTTAGCCTATGGCAATATGCGTGATCTTTGTCTTGGTTTGGAAGTTGTTTTACCGGATGGCCGTATTTTAGATGATTTGCGTTTTGTTAAAAAAGACAATAGCGGTTACGATTTGAAAAATCTTTTTATTGGTGCAGAAGGTACGCTGGGTGTTATAACCGCAGCCGTTTTGAAGATGTTTCCAAAAATAAAAGGAAAAGCTGTTGCTTTGGTGGGATTGTATAGTCCGAGGAAGGCTTTAGAGTTTTTATCTCTGGCTCAAGAGTATGGAGGAGGGATGTTGACAGGTTTTGAGCTCATGGGAAATCTCAGTTTGCAAATGGCTTTAGATTATAAGATGTGTGAGAAGCCTCCTCTCCAGCGGAAACATGAATGGTATGTATTAATGAACATTTCATCGTTGCAAGGCAATGATGAGGCGTTATCAGTATTGAGTATTATTTTAGAAGAAGCTTTAAAGAATGCAGTGATAGAAGATGCAGTTATTGCGCAATCTTTAAAACAGCAAGATTTTTTTTGGCAATTACGAGAAAGTATATCATCAGCACAAAAGTTAGCAGGAGGGTCCATTAAGCATGATATTGCAGTCCCACTTGCATCTATTCCTGATTTTATTGCTGAGGCAGCGCTTATTGTTGAAGATATTGCTCCAGGAGCACGGGTGATTTGTTTTGGACACATGGGCGATGGAAATTTACATTATAATATTACACAACCTGTTGGAGCTGATAAAACAGTGTTCTTGCAGTTATGGTCAAAAATGAATCATCGCATTCATAGTTTAGTGATGGACTATAGAGGTGCATTTTCTGCTGAGCATGGAATTGGTCAGCTTAAGCGCGAAGAACTTCGTTTTTTTAAATCGCCTGTCGCATTGGATATTATGCAAGGGATTAAAAAAATGCTCGATCCTTTAGGGATAATGAATCCCGGAAAAGTATTATAATTCAAGAATGGTGATCATGTATTTTTGTTTAGATTTTAATAACCAAAAAAGAAACCAGTTGTTTGTTATTCAAACTTTTAATAATCCAATGAAAAAAAGCTGCTAAAGGGTGTATGTTATTTAAGATAAATTGGGATAATGTATATGGCTAATCAATGCTTTAATCAGGCAAAAGCGGTGCTTGAATTTCGGTTAGATCCGTGCCATTTGCCACAAACGACGACATATTTTTCATCCAAAACGGGTAATCAGGTTATTTGTTCATTAAATGAGCGTGGTGTTTCTTTTAAAACGGATATGCCTTCAAGCTTATCGCATTTAATACCTCCTTATCATTTCCAAGGAATTGCAGCACGTACCGTAAAAACGCGTTCAGGAGAAAGAGCTGTTGCATTAGAGTTACTTCATGCCGATGAGGAAGCTTGTATACCGCTTTTGGTTTCCAGAGATTTGAATAATGTTCTTCTGGATTGGCGATTATGGGCGGATACTTATGGCCTCCCCATGCTTATGATCAATGAAGATAATCGCATTCTGGTTGTAAAAGATCGTTCTGATTTACATCGATTTTTTGGTAAAACAGCACATTCTAGACAAAAGCGTTTTTTACTTCGTTATAGCAATCCGTTAGGCTTGCGTTTGGTGATTGCGAATCGAATTGCACTCCAGTAATATTAATATGCATTCATTTTTGTACTACCGTAAGCATTTATCTTGTTGTGCCCTAAAATATCGTTGTTTGGGGCGGTAATATAAGGCATGTAAACTTCACACATGAAGTGTTTTTAGAGGACATGGCGAATATTCTTAAGTTTTCTTGTCGGTTTTTGTGGAATTGAAGTATATGAGTGGGAACCAAGAGGAACCCGCTTAATGAGAATCCAGACGTTTACAGACGGGATTTGGTATGACTTTTGGTTCTTTAAGGCAAAGAGGAAGTCAATATATTCTTATTTCATCTCCCTCTTATAATCAAAATCATTTAGATAGAAAGGGTTATCGTAATATTGAGAGTTGGAAAATACAATGATGGTATCGGTTTTTATCTTTATTCCAGAAAGATGGCAGAATGGATTTATACTATTTACAGGTAGTGTCGTAAAATGGGAGTGACGAGCATGAGAGATATTGTTTAAGAATTTGTACGTGAATAATACCAGTATCTTTTTTGGGGAGGCATTTTATTTTTCGTAAAAGCGAAATTTCATTAAAGAACAAAATAAATGATAGTATATATGTTTTTCTTCAGGGTTTTATAAGAAAGAAAGTATTGATAAAAGTGATGAGAAAATGCGTTTAAAGTAAATACAACAGTAAAATGATCAGTTTATATTACAGTTTCATATTTAGAAAATTTTTCTATTTTATCATGAGTAGGTATCCTATTTATAATATTTGATTGTTCAAAGGAAAGAACACTCATTTTTTCAAAATTATGGTCAATGTAAAATAGTGAGAAAATTTGTGTATCATGCTCTTATATAAAATAATCAAATCGTAAAAAAGAATATTCAAAGGATTTAGTTTTCTCGCGCAATGGCTCTCCATCCGATATCACGACGAACAAAACCTTCTGGCCAATCAATACAATCAACAGCTTCATAAGCACGTTTTTGTGCATGCGTAATCGTTTTTCCTGTTGCTGTTATATTGAGAACACGTCCACCATTTGCAATGAGTTCTCCATCACGCAATACTGTACCAGCTTGAAAAACTTTCACATCGGGAAGAGTGTTTACTTTATCAACGTTACGAATAACAGTACCTTTTTGGGGAAAGTCTGGATAACCATTAGCCGCCATAACAACGGTGAGAGCAGTTTTTTCAGACCACCGAAGAGGCTTATTTTCAAGTTTTCCTTGAGCTGCAGCAAGAAAAATTGGCAAAATGTCATCTTTGAGACGCATCATTAAAACTTGACATTCAGGATCACCGAATCGTACGTTAAATTCAATTAATTCAGGTCCTTTTTGCGTTATCATTAATCCGACGAAGAGAATGCCTTTAAAGGGGGCGCCCATTTCTTTCATGCTTTTTAAAGCTGGTTCAACAATTTCTTTGAGGGTACGATTCACTATTTCTTTGGTCATGATGGGCGCTGGTGAATAAGCACCCATACCGCCGGTGTTTGCTCCAATATCCCCATCTCCTACACGTTTATGATCTTGGGCAGATCCAAAAGGAAGAGCAACTTTACCATCACAAAGGCAGAAGAAGCTTGCTTCTTCACCTTCAAGAAAAGATTCTACAACAATTTTGTTTCCTGCATCTCCAAATGCACTTTTGAAGCAGGCATCGACTGCGTTAAATGCTTCTTCCATAGTTGTTGCAACCACGACACCTTTACCAGCTGCTAAGCCATCAGCTTTAATAACAATGGGAACACCTTGTTGATGAATGTAAGCTTTAGCTTTAGAGGCATCATTAAAGCATTGGTAACTCCCTGTAGGAATGTTATTCTTACGACATAAATCTTTTGTAAAAGCTTTTGAACCTTCTAGTTGAGCAGCTTTTTGAGTAGGACCAAATACACAGATGTTAGCGCTATTAAGAGAGTCTGTTATACCCGCAACCAACGGTGCTTCTGGTCCTACAATCACAAGATTAATAGAATGTGCTTTACAAAAATCAATAACAAGGGAATGGTCATCAATGTTTAAATTAATATTTTCACCAAATTCTGTTGTCGCTGGATTTCCAGGAGCACAATATAACTTTGTTAGCAATGGTGATGCAGCTATTTTCCATGCTAAAGCATGTTCTCGTCCACCTGAGCCAATAAGAAGAATATTCATTGCTTGCTCCTCTCATAAAAGATGATTAATCTCATCTCCTTCTCATAAGAATGAAATGTCTCTATCGCAAGACTAAAGGTAAATCATTTGATGAAAAAAAATAAAAATATCGCGCATGTTCAGTCCTATGATAACCAAGGACGGGTTATGGATGCATCTTCCAAACAATGGGTCTACAATTTCCTTCCCTGTTCTTTATGGTTTTATGCGCAATTGGCGCGTTGGGATCGGCCTATCGGATGGCAATTGTTGATGTGGCCTTGTTTTTGGTCAACAACAATGGCTTTTTTTTCTTATAACATGCATTACGATACTCTTTTATCAATGTTTTTTCATTGGGTTTGGTATCTTTTTCTTTTTTTTCTAGGATCTATTGCTATGCGAGGGGCAGGGTGTACTTGGAATGATCTTATTGACCATAAAATTGATGCTCAGGTAGAAAGGACACGTTCTCGTCCATTGCCGACAGGCCATGTGAGTAGATTTCAAGCAAGAGTTTTTATATTTGTGCAATGTTTGGTTGGTTTAGTCGTTTTATCACAATTTAATAGGTTTAGTTTTTTTCTAGGTATTTCGTCATTGATAGCTGTTGCATTTTATCCTTTTATGAAACGCGTAACATATTGGCCGCAGTTTTTTTTAGGCGTTGCGTTTAATTGGGGGGCATTAATGGGGTGGGCTGTTGTCTTTGGAAGTTTAAGCTGGGCACCAATCTTGCTTTATGTGGGATCAATCTTGTGGACCATAGGATACGATACAATCTACGCACATCAAGATAAAGAAGATGACGCTACTGTTGGTGTCCGTTCTACGGCTCTTCTCTTTGGTAAAGGAACCAAGCGTGCTTTAGTGTTTTTGTATGGTGGTTTTGTGGTGTTCGTTAGTCTAGCATTTTATTTAGCTAGAGTCCCTGTTCTTAGTTTTTTTGGGATTTTTGTGGCAAGCATCCATATGTTTATTCAAATTAAAGTCATTGATATAGATGACAGTTCACAATGCCTCAGGCTTTTCAAATCTAATTCGCTTATTGGTTTTGTGATTTTTGCTGGTTTAGTATGTGGGGGTATATGGACGATATTTTATCCTGCGGTCTAAAAATAAGTTAGCTAAAATCATGGTTTCTGCTGAATACAGTATTTTCTTTTAAATAAGTTTGTTGCTAATTTATTTTTAAGCGATACAGTAGAAAATATTACCAATTAACTTTTACAGTGAAAATAAAATTCTTCTATTTAAATAAAGCCAATCATCTTCTTTTAGAAATTTTCAAATAAAAATATTTGGTTAACTGTTGGGAAGAAAAAATCTTCATAACGATGAAGTTTGAAGGATTAGGGATAAAGTTTTTGTCTTTTCCAATTGCTGTGTGCAACACAATCGCGTGTAAAAAGCAGACGATCATGTAAACGAAATGGGCGGTCGCACCAGAACTCTATAGAAAGGGGTTTAACACGAAACCCAGACCAATAAGGTGGTCGTGGAATATTGCCTAGAGCATAACGCGCAGTATATTGAGCAATTGCTTTTTCGAGCACAAAACGATTGTCTAAAGGTTGAGATTGTTTAGATGCCCATGCCCCAATTCGACTACCACGTGATCGCGATTGGAAATAGGCATCGGCTTCCTGCGTACTGACTTTTTCAACAATTCCTCTAATTCTGACCTGACGACGGAGCGATTTCCAATGAAAACCTAAGGATGCTTTCATTGATTTTAAAATTTCTTGTCCTTTACAGCTTTCATAATTGGTATAAAAGACGAAGCCTTGGGGACTGTAGTCTTTGAGGAGAACCATACGAACATTAGGCAGTCCTGTTTCGTCAACTGTTGCTAATGCCATAGCATTTGGATCATTTATTTCACTTATCGTTGCCTCTTCAAGCCACTTTGCGAAAAGTTCAAAAGGTTTTTGCATTTGCATAAAATGATCATCTGTTGGTATTTTGTTGCTCATAGTTTCTCCAAATATCAGTGAGCATGAGTGAGGCATTTTCTCATTTACTTTATTATCAAGAAGTTACAATCCCATTTTTTCTTATTTTCAAAAAGCGAATGCTATCGTGTATTTCTATGGTAGTTTAATTATTTTTACTTTAGCATAGACTACAATGAGCTATATTAAATAAATGTCTCATTTTATCTGGTATTTTAGTTTATTGATAGACATATGAAAAAAATATTCTCTAGAATAGACTGATGAAGCTATAAAGGATATTGAACAACGTATCAGTTGATATTTTGACAACGAAAAAATTGAAAAGAGGGCAATATGCGTGATCCCTACAGGATTCTGGGTGTGGCACGTACCGCAAAATCGCAAGAAATTAAATCGGCATTTAGAAGATTAGCAAAGAAGTATCATCCAGACCATAATAAAGATGATACAAAGGCTAAAGAAAAATTTGCTGAAATTAATCAAGCTTATGAAATTATAGGTGATAAAGATAAAAAGGCACAATTTGACCGCGGTGAAATTGATATGGAAGGAAAACCGCTTTATCAAGCCTATGGTGCTGGTGAAAATTTTACCAATAAACAAAATCCTTTTTCAGGAAGAGCAAAGGGATTTGATTTTTCCTCTTCAGGTGGTACAGATTTTGATGCGAGTGATATTTTTCGGGATCTGTTTGGAGGAGGAGGTAGCTTTTCGAATTCCACACACTATAACCGTCCCCAACAAGGAGCACATGTTCGTGCTAATCTTGCCATAACATTAGAGCAGATGGTTGGCGCAGAAAAGGTGGAAGCTGTTTTTCCAAATGGAAAAAAGTTAAAAATTAAACTTCCAGATTATATTGAAGACGGACAGATTATTCGTTTAAAAGGTCAGGGAGAAGAGGTACCTCATGGGAAAGCAGGGGATGCGTTGATAACCATTCAGATTCAAAAACATCCTCGTTTTCGGGTTGAAGGAAGAGCTCTCCATCTTGATTTACCAGTTTCTCTTAAACATGCTGTTTTGGGAGCAAAAGAAGAAGTTGAGACGTTGGAGGGACGTGTGGTTTTAACGATACCTGCTTGGTCAAGTTCTGATCGCGTTTTACGGTTGAAGGGGAAAGGGCTTCGTTTAAAAAATGGGACAAGAGATGATCTTTATGTGCATGTTCGCATTATGTTGCCGGAAGGTGAAAATGCCGCACTAGAACAGTTTTTGCAAATGCAAAAAGATTAATTTTAAAAATTTTTATATACAAAAGCGTAGTTTTTGTTTGATTTTAAACCAATTACTTGAAGAAAATGTTGACCTGTGTCATAGGCAGATGAATAATGTTAATTTTAAGTAACAATGGGGCAGTGCTGATGGCTAAGGGTAATGGTTTATTGTACGGTAAGCGTGGTTTAATTTTGGGGTTGGCCAATAATCGCTCCATCGCTTGGGGAATTGCTAAAGCGGCAAGTAGCGCAGGAGCAGAGCTGGCTTTTACCTATCAGGGTGAAGCAATGAAAAAGCGTGTTGAGCCTTTGGCTGAAGAATTAAAGGGGTCTGTTTGTGGACATTGTGATGTTTCTGACAGTGTCTCTATTGATACAGTCTTTAGAGAAATAGAGAAGAAATGGGGAAAACTTGATTTTTTAGTTCATGCTATTGGTTTTTCTGATAAAGGTGAATTAAGTGGTCGTTATATTGATATCAGCGAATCAAATTTTATGATGACCATGAATATTTCTGTTTATTCCCTAACAGCTCTAACGAAGCGTGCAGAAAAATTGATGCCAGATGGTGGTTCAATCTTGACACTAACTTATTATGGTGCAGAAAAGGTTGTTCCCAATTATAATGTAATGGGGGTTGCTAAAGCAGCTCTTGAAGCGAGCGTGAAATATTTAGCGGTAGATTTAGGTCCTCAAAATATTCGTGTTAATGCTATATCTGCTGGACCAATTAAAACCTTAGCGGCTTCTGGTATTGGTGATTTTCGTTATATTTTAAAATGGAATGAATATAATGCTCCACTACGTCGTACGGTAACAATTGAAGAGGTTGGTGATTCTGCGCTTTATTTTCTTTCAGATTTGTCTCGTTCCGTTACCGGTGAAGTCCATCATGTCGATTCAGGTTATAATATTATAGGTATGAAAGCAGTTGATGCACCAGACATTTCTGTCGTTAAAGAATAAAGTTTGGTTTATAGGATTTTATTGGACAGCAGTAATTTGACCAAATTTAAAGTGGCCAAGAGTATTTGGGAGCAAAGAGCTGTCTTGTGTATAGCACACAATATACGTTGTCGTTGTATATATTTGACAGAGAAACGGATCTTTTTTCATGTCGTATAATACATTTGGTCATTTGTTTCGTGTAACAACATGGGGTGAAAGTCATGGTACTGCTCTTGGTTGTGTCATTGATGGTTGTCCACCTGGAATTATTTTTACTCTTGCAGAAGTTCAAGCTTATCTTGATAAACGTAAACCAGGACAGTCAAAATACACAACGCAGCGCCGAGAACCAGATGAAGTAGAGATCCTTTCAGGAGTTGTTGTTCAAGACGATGGGACGACATTGGTGACAACAGGTACACCAATTTCTCTGTTGATTCGAAATACAGATCAACGTTCGAAAGATTATAGCTCGATTGTCCATCAGTATCGTCCAGGACATGCGGATTATACTTATGATATTAAATATGGCATTCGTGATTTTCGAGGCGGGGGACGTGCTTCGGCACGGGAGACGGTAGCACGCGTTGCGGCTGGTGCATTTGCTCGTAAAATCGTTCCTGATTTGATTGTACGAGGAGCAGTGGTGGCAATTGGTCCTCATAATATTAATCGTGATCGTTGGGATTGGTCAGAGGTTGATAATAATCCTTTTTTTACAGCTGATGCACAGATGGTTCACATTTTTAGTGATTATATTAGTAAACTCCGTAAAGAGGGAACATCTGTTGGTGCGGTTGTTGAGATCGTTGCAGAAAATGTTCCGGCAGGTTTAGGAGCCCCTATTTATGCAAAGCTTGATCAAGATATTGCCTCGTTACTTATGTCGATTAATGCGGTAAAAGGTGTTGAAATTGGTGATGGTTTTGCGGCAGCCCGCCTGACAGGAAAAGAAAATGCCGATGAAATGCGAATGGGAAATGATGGAAAACCGCTTTTTTTATCCAATCATTCTGGTGGTATTTTAGGGGGAATATCGAGTGGACAGCCAATTGTTGCACGTTTTGCTGTAAAGCCTACTTCATCAATTTTAACGCCTTGTCGTTCTATTGATGTTGATGGTCATGATATAGATGTTATAACGAAGGGACGTCATGATCCATGTGTTGGGATTCGTGCCGTTCCTGTGGGTGAAGCGATGGTTGCTTGTGCTATTGCTGACCATTATCTAAGACATCGCGGTCAAGTTGGGTGATTGAGAAGGTGAACAATGGCGTATGATGAAAAAAAAATTGTTTCTGCACTTAAAGCTTTTGAACGCGGTGAGATTGTTGTGGTGACAGATGATGATGACCGTGAAAATGAGGGTGATTTAACTGTTGCTGCAGTGCATTGTACAGAAGAAAAGATGGCGTTTATTCTTCGTTACACAACAGGTATTGTATGCACGCCTATGCCAAAAAAAGAAGCACAACGATTTAATCTTGCTCCTATGGTACCAGATAATAACTCTGTACATGGGACGCAATTTACGGTTACTGTTGATTTTAAACACGGCATAACAACAGGGATTTCAGCGTATGACCGTACATTAGCTGTATGTAATCTTGCGAATTCAAATGCAAGCGCGGATGATTTTGTTCGTCCTGGGCATGTTTTTCCTTTGATTGCGCATGAAGGGGGGGTGCTTATGCGTTCAGGTCACACGGAGGCCGCTGTTGATTTATGTAAATTAGCTAATTTGCCGCCAGTTGGTGTTATTGGTGAGTTAGTCAATGATGATGGAAGCGTTAAGCATGGCGATCAGATTATGAAATTTGCACAAGAACATCGATTGCATATTATAACGGTTGCAGATTTAATTGCTTACCGTCAACGTAAGGAAATATTAATCAAGCATGTTGGAGAAATGCCTATTGAAACATCTATAGGTCCCGCTATTGTTCAAAGTTATCAACTCCCTTGGGAAGTCGTTCAGCATATTGTAATTGTTTTTGGTGATGTCCGTGAGGGTGAGAATATTCCTGTGCATTTACATCATGAAAACATTATAAGTGACGTTTTTTGTCAATCTTCAGATATTATGGTGATGATGCGGCGTATGATGGAAAAAGAAAAACGTGGCGTATTTATTTATTTGCGTGAAGGATCTGTTATACAATCAACTATTGATATTCAAAATATGGCAAGAGACAGTTCAGAAAACCATATGCAGGCGATTGAACGCGAAGAAGAATGGCGCAAAATTGGTTTAGGGTCACAAATTTTAAAATATTTAGGAATAGGCTCTGTTATTGTTTATGCTTCTAAAAAGCATCAATATGTGGGTTTAGAAAGTTTTGGAATTCGTATATCCAGAACAGATATTTTTTGAGGTTCACATGAAAAAAGAGATACAAGAGGGGGATATTACGACCTTAAGCTTTGAGCAAGCGCTTAAGCAACTTGAAGTTATTGTCGAAAATTTGGAACGTGGCGATGTGCCTTTGGAACGATCCATTGATATTTATGAACGCGGTGAAGCTCTTAAAAAGCATTGTGAAAAACTCTTAAGAGTTGCTGAAGCTAAAGTTGAAAAAATCCAGCTTTCAGAAGAAGGTTCTCCAGAAGGAGTAGAACCACTTGATGCTAAATAATATTAAATATTTTTGGATCTTTATTGTGAAACTAAGAGATGTAATAACCTTTTTGGAAAATTAAATTTATTGATTTCTTTTTTATAAAATAAGTTAAAAATGAGGAAATTATAGCTCATCTCAAATAGAAAATAACATTTTTCAGTAAAAAAGATGCAAAACTGTAAATAAGAGTAGAGAAGATATATTTTTATTGTTGCATTTTCTTCAGTTCAGATAATAGAAAGGATTTTTTTGTCTCAGATCTTAACACCATTGCTTGACCGTGTTTGTTTTCCGCAAGATTTGCGGACATTTCCTGAGTCTGATTTGGTACAGTTAGCTGATGAGTTGCGGACCGCAACAATTGATGCGGTTTCTGTAACAGGTGGTCATCTTGGGGCGGGACTTGGTGTTGTTGAGCTCACTGTTGCATTACATTACATTTTTAATACACCAGAGGATAGAATTATTTGGGATGTTGGTCATCAAACCTATCCACACAAGATTTTAACGGGGCGTAGAGAAAAGATTCGCACATTACGTCAAGAGGGCGGATTATCAGGTTTTACAAAACGTTCAGAAAGTGTGTATGATCCATTTGGAGCGGGTCATTCGTCTACTTCTATTTCAGCTGGGCTTGGCATGGCGGTGGCAAGTGCTTTGAAAGCAGAGACAAGACGCAATATCATAGCTATCATTGGTGATGGTGCAATGTCTGCGGGTATGGCTTATGAAGCAATGAACAACGCTGGTGCTTTGGATGCACGCTTGATTGTTGTTCTTAATGATAACGATATGTCTATCGCACCACCTACAGGTGCTATGAGTGCACATCTTGCACGATTAGTATCTCGTCCTTCTTATCGTCATTTGCGTGAACGCGTAAAGATGTTGAGCGAAAAATTGCCAAAGTTTTTTTTGGATAAGGCACGTCGTTCAGAGGAATTTGCGCGTGGACTTTTGGTTGGGGGAACTTTATTTGATGAGCTTGGCTTTTATTACGTTGGCCCCATAGATGGGCACAATTTGGGGCATTTATTGCCTGTTTTAAAGAATGTTCGTGAATATCCTAATGGTCCTGTTTTGGTGCATGTTGTAACCCATAAGGGAAAGGGATATCCACCTGCAGAAGCCTCGTCTGATAAATATCATGGTGTTAATCGTTTTGATGTTACGACAGGAAAACAGGTTAAAGCATCAAGTAATATTCTACCCTATACCAAGGTATTTTCTAAAGCTTTAATAGAAGAAGCTCGCCATGATGATAAGATTGTTGGCATAACAGCAGCGATGCCAACAGGGACAGGTCTTGATTCTTTTGCGAAAAAATTTCCTGCAAAAATGTTTGATGTTGGTATCGCTGAGCAACATGCCGTAACTTTTGCGGCGGGACTTGCTTGTGAAGGGTATAAGCCTTTTGTTGCAATTTACTCTACTTTTTTACAGCGTGCTTATGATCAAATTATTCATGATGTATCAATTCAAAAGTTACCGGTACGTTTTGCTATTGACCGAGCAGGTTTTGTAGGGGCAGATGGTGCAACACATGCTGGAAGTTTTGATATTGTTTTTTTGGCCACTCTTCCTGAGTTTGTTGTTATGGCACCTTCTGATGAGCTTGAACTGATGCATATGGTGCGTACAGCTGCAGCTTATGATCAGGGGCCAATTTCTTTTCGTTATCCACGTGGTGAGGGTATTGGTATAGATTTACCGCAACGTGGTGAGTTATTAGAAATTGGAAAAGGGCGTGTTCTACGTGAAGGAAATAGGATCGCTTTGGTTTGTTTTGGAACGCGGATGTTAGAAGTGTTGCAAGCTGCTGATGCGTTGGAGGCTGAAGGATTATCTACAACGGTTACAGATGCACGGTTTGCAAAACCTTTAGATAAGGATTTGATGCGTTGTTTGGCCCGTGAGCATGAAGTATTGGTGACAATTGAAGAAGGGGCAATCGGTGGATTTGGAGCGCACATATTACAATTTTTAGCGCAAGAAGGGCTTTTAGAACATGGTTTGAAAGCTCGTACACTAAAACTTCCTGATGAATATTTGAATCATGGTGTACCAGAAAAAGTTCTTTCGCGTATCGGGCTTGATGCTATGGGTATTGTCAACACGGTTTTTACTGCTTTGGGACGCAAGATTCGAACAGGATAAAAAATTTGAGTATGATATGGCTGCCAGAAAAAGGCTCGATATTCTTTTAGTTGAAAAAAGCTTTTTTACGACACGTTCACGTGCACGTGATGCTATTATGCGTCAAACTGTTAAAGTTAACGGCGAAATCATTTTTAAAGCTGGGCAAATCGTTTTTGATGATGCAGAGATTGCTGTTTGTGATCCAGCGCAGAATTATGTTTCTCGGGCAGCATTAAAATTGATTGCTGCACTTGATGCATTTCCGATTATAACAGATAAAGTGACGGCCATTGATGTTGGTGCATCAACAGGTGGTTTTACACAAGTTCTCTTAGAGCGTGGATCTGCTCATGTAATTGCCGTTGATGTTGGGCATCATCAATTTGATAAACGTTTATTGGGCAACAGTGCTATAACGTTATTAGAAGGCTTGAATGTTAGAAATTTTCAACAGAAACATTTAGGTGGGCGAGAAATTGATCTTATCGTTTCAGATGTTAGCTTTATTTCTCTCAAACTTGCATTGCCCCCCGTTTTGTCTTTAGCCAAGAAGGGTGCCCAAGCTGTTTTACTGGTAAAGCCTCAGTTTGAGGTTGGTCGTAAGTACTTTAGCAAGGGAGGAATATTAAATGCATCAAGTGCTAAAGAAATTGCTGAGGCGCTTTTTGTTTGGTTAAATACACAAACAGGGTGGAGCGCAAAAGGTTTAATTTCTTCCCCTATTACAGGTGGTGATGGTAACGTGGAATATTTACTATTTGGAGAAAAACAAGAGTGAATTGACAATGTCATAATTGACCATATCGGAGCAAATGGTTATGGTACTTCTAAGACGTCTTACAGCTTCGTTTATGTTCCTTTTACTTTACTAGGAAAGTGCGCTGAAATTACTGTTCATGGAAAATATGCAACATATATAGCATTAAAAGAAAAATCATTAGAACGCATTGATACTCTTTGTCAGCATTTTGGAGAATGTGGAGGGTGTATTCTTCAGCATTGGCATATGGATGCTTATCGCGTATTGAAACAACAATTGGTTGTTGATGCGCTTAGAAAGTATGGACTTAATAATGTTGTTGAGCCTTTAATAGAATGTAAACCTTATAGCCGACGGCGGATTACTCTAACAGCATCCATGACTCCACAGGGGCAAAAAGTTGGTTTGAACCGTTATCTCTCTCATGAGATTGTAGCTCTTGAGGAATGTCCAGTAAGCCGTCCAGAGCTTATTTCTCAGTTGCATAATATCAGAGAGCTCTGTGCTTTTCTAAGCAGCTCTGCCAAACGGTTTCAGGTTACGATAACACGTGTTGAAAATGGTTTAGATGTTGCTTTAAGCGGTTGCATTGTACACCATGAATCACTTCGTCAGAAAATAATCAGTGCTGCTCTTTCATATGGGATTATACGTTTATCTGTTGACGGTGAAGTTTTGGTTGAACGAGAAAAACCAGAGATTTACTTTGGAGATGTCCGTGTTGAATTTCCTTCTGGTGGTTTTCTTCAAGCAACTTGCGAAGCTGAAAATATAATGGGCAATATTATTTTGACTCATTTAAAAAAAACAAAGAAGGCTGTTGATTTGTTTTCAGGGGTAGGAACATTTACCTTGCGTATGGCAAAAAAGATGAATGTTCATGCAGTAGAAAATAATGAAGATGCATTAAGAAATCTAAATACAGCAGCACGTTTTGCGATTGGTTTAAAAACGGTCACTTGTGAAAAACGTGATCTTTTCCGACATCCACTTTCTGTAAAGGAACTTGAGTGTTTTGAGAGTGTTGTTTTTGATCCGCCCCGTGCTGGTGCAGAGAAACAAGTACGTGAATTAGCGAAGACAACAGTATCACGTGTTGTGGCAATTTCCTGTAATCCTACTACATTTGCTCGTGATTTATCTCTTCTTGTTGCAGGGGGGTATAGAGTAGAAAAAATCATACCGATTGATCAATTTCTATGGTCACAACATGTCGAAATTGTTGCTGTTTTGAGCAAAAAGAAAAAAAAGAAAGGCTGGAAGCTTTAGCCTAAAATTTTTTTAATGCCATGAAGATTTTTTAAAAAGTTTACTTGAGTATTATTATAAAATCTCTCCAAAATTTATCTATAATAATAACCTTTTTCTCGTTGAATTAAGAGCACTGAATGTAGAAAGTGTTTTTTATTTTAAACTTTTTATTATGAAATATAAAAGACAAGTTACCTCACACAAAAGATTAATGTATTACGAAGAAGATGTGTCTGAACAACCGGTGCCATCGATTATATTTGCCATCTTCAAATGTTGCTACAATTCTTGGTACATGAGACGGTCCATAAGAGGAATCTTTAGTCCTTTCTTGTACAGTTTTTATCCATATGTTTTTCCCCGCCTGTAACGTACAAACGAATGATTTTGATTGATTCGACATGGAACAGATTTGAAATGAGAGAATCTTATGGTATTCAAGGTTCTAATTCAATATGGACAACGATAGATTATCTTTATAAATCAATGTATTGCAAAAAACACTCCCTCACAAAATGGTCGTAATAGATGAGAAGGAGGCAGTATTGGGAAGGAGTGAGAAAGCTTATTCCTTTATAAGCGCAGTTCCACCGATTGTCATATTATTGATTCGAAGATGAGGTTGTCCAACACCAACAGGGACATTTTGACCAGCTTTTCCACAGATACCGATACCATCATCAAGTTTACTATCATTACCAATCATTGTAATACGTTTCATAGCATCCGGTCCATTTCCAATAAGAGTTGCACCTTTGATTGGTGCTACAATTTTACCATCTTCTACTCGGTATGCTTCAGTACATTCAAAGACGAATTTTCCAGAAGTAATATCAACTTGTCCTCCACCAAATGAAACAGCATAGATACCATGTTTGAGGGAAGAAAGGATTTCTTCAGGTGTTTTATCTCCTCCTAGCATGATTGTATTGCTCATTCGTGGCATTGGTGCATAAGCATAAGATTCACGCCGTCCATTTCCAGTTGATTTACCTCCCATAAGCCGTGCATTAAGCCTGTCTTGCATAAAACCAACGAGCTTTCCATCTTCAATGAGAACGTTATATCCTGAAGGGGTTCCCTCATCATCAACAGTGAGAGAGCCACGGCGTTGTGGAATTGTTCCATCATCAACAACTGTAACACCTTTTGCCGCAACTTGTTGTCCTAAAAGTCCAGCAAAAGCAGATGTTTTTTTACGGTTAAAGTCACCTTCCAAACCATGACCTACGGCTTCATGGAGCATAACGCCAGGCCATCCATTGGCTAAAACAACATCAAAAGATCCTGCAGGTGCTGCTTCTGCTTCTAAATTTGTTAAAGCCATACGTAAGGCTTCATCGGCAGCTTTTTTCCAATTGTCTTCATGAATAAATTGGTTAAATGCTTGTCGCCCTCCACATCCATAAAAACCATTTTCACGTCGATTGCTTTCAGCTGCGACCACAGATATAGAAAGTCGCACAAGGGGACGAACATCACGAACCAAATAACCATCTGCACGTAAAATTTCAACATGTTGTAACGAACCGGAAAGAGAAGCAGTCACTTGAAGCAATTTATCATTTTTAGCACGTAAATAGGCATCAATTTTTTGCAAAAGAGCACTTTTTTCTTCAAATGATGGAGCATCAAGGGGATTATGCGGTTGATAAAGTCTTTTATTTGTTTGTTGAGGTGCTATGCTATAAGTTCCTACATGATTATTATAGGTAACAGCTTTAGCTGCTTCACTGGCACGTTTGAGTGCAGCAGCTGATAATTCGCTAGAATATGCATATCCGGTAGCTTCTCCAGCAACGACACGCAGACCAAACCCCATATCTTGATGGAAAGAGCCGTTTTTAAGCTGCCCATTATCAAATAAAAGAGCTTCGCTTTCTGTATACTCAAGGTAAAGTTCACCATCATCAGCATGATGAAGCGTTTCCTGTATAAGTGATTGCACTTTAGAGGAAGAAATATCAAAATGATCAATCAGCGATTTCATAAGAATTATCCTATTTTTATCGGGGCTTAGAAGATTTTTATTAATCTAATTTAAGAAGTTTTCAAAATATACGATAAGATTTTTAATCGTCTAAAGTGTATCGATTTCATTCATGTCGGTAAGGTTGCATAGGCGTCGCCAAGACCATGAAGGTCAACGAAACCTCCAATTCCTTGTTCAGGAGTTGTAAAGATAAAATAGGTTGCCATTTTTCCTTTTAAAAAGAGCTGCAATATGTCTTCTTTAAGAAAGGCTTCAGCAACACAATTATCACCAAGACAACGACGATATTCCATTCTGCCCATATTTTTATCGTCAATTTTAATTCCAACGCCAGGACGTAATTCAACGCGAATCGGAACAAAAACACGCATCAAAGCACCTTGCTTTTGAGGAAGTTTATAAAATGTAACACGCAAGGTAATATCATGACGACCTTGTGTATGAACGTTTTGTACAACTTCACACTGCATGTTAGGTGTACCTGGTGGTAGAGCACAAACTTTTGTCCATACACCATAGGTTTGTGGAGCAGGGATATTTTGCGCATAGGGTGTTTGTGCAAATGCATAATTGATAAAACTACTATAAAGTGTATGAAGAACAGCACCAATAAAAAAAGTTTTTTTGAGTAATTTATAAAGTATCACAGAAAATCCTATCCGACTCAACACAAACACAACCATGCATAGATTTACATAAAAAGAATGAACTCTTACATAAAAACTATAACACAAAATCAGTATTTACCAAATACATTAATCCATAGGATATATTTTTATGATACATTTGTAATGTAGGAGAGAATGTTGATTGAAAAAATGTATTTTTATTGCCAATATTCCGATCTATTTTTAGGGGATACGTGCGAAAGAGATATTTCATATTTTCTCAAAAATACGATTGGTCTTAATTGGTCATTTCCATACGCCAGATAATATTTGTTAGATAATATTGGTTTGTGAATGACAGAAATAGAAAAGGGCTTTGAGCGGAATGTCAGTTTCAGGAGAGTTATCGGTTGTGAATGGTAAATCAACCCCACCAAAATCCGGTATTGGTGATTATATCACATTATTAAAGCCACGTGTTATGTCTCTTGTGGTCTTTACGGCTCTGGTTGGTTTGCTTGTATCGCCTGTTTCTATCAATCCGTTGAATGGTTTTTTAGCGATTTTATGTATTGCTATAGGTGGTGGCGGTGCGGGAGCACTGAATATGTGGTATGATGCTGACATTGATGCCGTGATGGAACGGACCAAAAAGCGTCCTATTCCTATAGGTAAAATTAGTTCCCGAAAAGCATTTATTTTTGGCATGGTTCTTTCTATGCTTTCGGTATTGGTTATGGGGGGCTTCATTAATTGGTTTGCGGCATTTTTTCTTGCATTTACGATTTTCTTTTATGTCGTTATCTATACAATTTGGTTAAAGCGTATCACACCACAAAATATTGTTATTGGTGGTGCTTCTGGGGCTTTTCCACCAATGATTGGATGGGCCGTGACAACAGGGACAGTGAGTATTGATAGCTTTTTATTATTTTTAATCATTTTTATGTGGACCCCCCCTCATTTTTGGGCTCTTTCTTTATTTTCATCTCTTGATTATGAGGCTGCAGGTATCCCTATGATGCCTAATGTACGAGGTGAACATTCAACAAAAAAACAGATTTTATTTTATACTATTTTTATGGCATTATGCGCTGCTGCTCCTTGTTTTACTGGTCTTGGCGGAATTTTTTATGGTATTTTTTCAACAATTTTAAGCATTATCTTTGTTTATTTTGCCTATTGTTTATGGAAAGCTGATACACATGATGAAACTATTTTGATGGCAAAAAAACTATTTTTCTTTTCATTACTTTATTTGGCAGCTATCTTTGGAGTTCTTTTGATTGAATCTCTCGTTTGGTATTTTATCGCTCTTTAGTCGCGTAAAATGAAAGAGAAAATTTTAAAAGAGCTTTGTTGCAAGGAAATGTCGTAAGAAAACACGATAGAGTGTGTTTTTATGCAAAAGATGGTATTGCCAGTTTTTTTACATTGCTTATTCGTCTATAATAATAGGTTGTTTGAATATATAGCTAAAACTATAGAGATTAAGGATGATTTATGTTGGGACTTCCCCTTTTAACGATACGTCTTTGTAGTCCACGTGGATTTTGTGCAGGGGTTGATCGTGCTATCCAGATTGTTCTCCTTGCATTAAAAAAATATGGTGGTCCAGTATATGTTCGTCATGAAATTGTACACAACCGCTACGTGGTTGAGGGATTACAGCAACGAGGAGCTGTTTTTGTTGAAGAACTTGATGAGATTCCAGAAGAATATCGCAATCAACCGGTTATTTTTTCTGCTCATGGTATACCAAAATCTGTTTCAGAAGAAGCGCGATGCTATAATTTGTTTTATCTCGATGCAACATGTCCATTGGTCTCGAAAGTTCATAAACAAGCACTACGACATCAACGTCATGGTCGTCATGTTATATTGATTGGTCATGCTGGTCATCCTGAGGTGATAGGGACAATGGGACAGCTTAAAGAAGGGGCTGTGACCCTTATTGAAACGATAGAAGACGCTTTGCATTATCAACCCAATGATCCAGATAAATTAGGATTTGTTACACAAACAACGCTTTCTGTTGAAGATACTGCAGGAATTCTCGATATATTACAACAACGTTTCCCTACATTAGCAGCCCCAGCGGCTGAGTCAATTTGCTATGCTACAACGAATCGACAAGATGCTGTTAAGGCAGCAGCAAAGGGGAGTGATTTGTTTTTGATTGTTGGAGCTCCAAATTCTTCTAATTCCCGGCGTTTAGTAGAGGTTGCCGAAAAGTCTGGTGCGCGGCAAGCTATTTTAGTTCAGCGCGCTGATGAAATTAATTTTAAAAACCTAAAAGCTCTTTCTATTGTCAGTCTTTCAGCAGGGGCTTCGGCTCCTGAAATTATTATTGATGAAATTATTTCAGCGTTTCGTGAGCGTTATGATGTTACAATAGAATTAGCTGAAACAGCGGTAGAAATGGAAAAATTTTTAGTGAGTCGTGAATTACGTGACGTCTTTTTAACATCTCAAGACATGGCTTTCGTCAATGGTCAAGCAAAAAATGAAAATCAGAATACAGACATGTCTACAACGAAAGCAGAATAATGGCCGTTTATACAGATATTCATTTAAATGATTTAGAAGTGTTTTTAACACGTTATGCAATAGGGTCACTTTTGTCTTATCAAGGTATAGAGGAGGGGATTGAGAATTCTAATTTTATGTTAGAGACAACACAAGGGCGATTTATTTTAACACTTTATGAAAAGCGTATTTCAAAAGATGATTTACCTTTTTTTTGTCGTTTGATGCAGCATTTAGGACAGCGTGGAATTCCTTGTCCTCAACCTGTTATTCAAAATGATGGAATGATGATCTGTGAACTAGCAGGACGCCCTGCTGCTATTATTACTTTTTTGGAAGGAGAGTGGATCCGTCAGCCTAATATAGATCATTGTGGCGAAGTAGGGACAGGGTTAGCACAATTGCATTTAGCAGGAAAGGATTTTACACTCAGTCGTAAAAATACTCTTTCTGTTATGGATTGGCAGGTATTGTGGCAACGTTGTCAAACCAAAGAAGATACATTGTTAAAAGAATTTGGACAAAAAATTGAGCTGGAATTGGCTTTTTTACAGGAAAATTGGCCGCTTAATTTACCAATAGGCATTATTCATGCAGATTTATTTATTGATAACGTCTTTTTTGTGAATCATCGTCTTTCTGGGATGATAGATTTCTATTTTGCTTGTAATGACTTTTTTGCTTATGATTTAGCGATCTGTTTAAATGCTTGGTGCTTTGAGCCTGATCATTCCTATAATCTTACCAAAGCACATAAGTTATTGGAAAATTATCAAAAAATAAGACCATTGATTCCTTTAGAGTTGGACAAGATTGTTTTATTAGCGCGTGGTGCGTCTCTACGTTTCTTACTCACACGTCTTTATGATTGGTTTAATACACCGCCTAATAGCTTTGTTATTAAGAAAGATCCATGGGAGTATTGGCACAAGCTTTGTTTTTTCAGTAATGTAAATTCGCTAAGTGAATTAGGTTTTTAAATTTTATGGCAACTCAACAAAAAGTCGTTGAAATTTATACAGATGGTGCTTGCTCAGGGAATCCTGGAATTGGAGGATGGGGAGCAATTTTGCGCTGGAATGGTCATGAACGTGAGCTTTATGGCGGTAAGCTCCATACGACAAACAATCAAATGGAACTCATGGCGGCAATTTGTGCGTTAAAGGCGCTTAAAGAACCCTGTTTGGTCGACCTTTATACAGACTCAGTTTATGTGCGTAATGGTATATCTAAGTGGATTGAAGATTGGAAAAAGAATAATTGGCGCACCGCATCAAAAAATCCTGTTAAAAATATGGAGCTATGGCAAGCTCTTGAGGATGCTAGTTCTTGCCATACAGTCAGATGGCACTGGGTAAAAGGGCATGCGGGACATCCAGAAAATGAACGCGCAGATGCTCTTGCTCGCAAAGCAATTACTCAATATCGCGAAAATGGACGTTTTCCAGAATAATTGCTGTTTGAGAGCTTTTTTCTTTTATTACGGAGTCGCAAGAGGGGTTGACTGCGTATGGAGTATGAATGTTCCACTTAAGGCGTGATCTTTAAAAGAAACTGTATAAAAAATTTTTGGGTTTATTTCTTCTGGTGCGAAATAGAGTGGAGCACTGAAGAGTGTATATTCTGCGGTATCACGGACTTTTTTTGCTGCTCCAATTTGCATTTCTCCTCCATCTAAAAAGAGAGAGCAAGGAGTGGTTTTGGTGTTATTTTGTATTTTTATAAGGAGGGTACTTTTATTTTTTTCGGCACTTATTTTTAGTGCATTCTGCATCATGCGGGGCAAAGAATCTTGGGCATTTTTTAAGAAGGAAGCAGGAAGATGTTTATTTTTAAGAGCAGATGGCGAAAAATCAAAGTTAACAGTAAATGGAAGGCAGATTTTGTTACATAATCCAAGAGTGAAAGCACCACTTAAATTTTTGCTTGAACCAGAAAGATTGAAGGGCAATATTACTTTATCTTTATAACCTAATGACCAATCATTTTCTGTTTCAAAAAGCTGTGGAGTAGGATAAAAGATTTCATAAGAAATCTGTTGGTTGAAATTAAAAAATGGTGCCATGCCAGAATTACCTGGATTACGCCAGTAAGTTTTCCATCCTGGTTTAAGCACAATCTCAATAATGCCTTCTCTTATTTCAGAAAGAGAAGGTTCAGTGATCGCTAATCGGATACGACCACCATCTGATTCATACCAAGATGTTGCGAAAAGCTGGAGTTTTTGTTCTGTTTGGGCATTTACAGGAATGTTAAGTAATTCTAAAACTATGAATGTTAAGCTTAAAGTAACTAAAAGCTTTTTATAAAAGAAAGTTGCGATATTGTGTAAATTTGTAAATATATGACTTTTTTTCATTGGAGTTTTATTTTCCTAGTGTGCTAAATGAACAAACTTTTATCATGTAAATTATGGAGAATAACGGATTAATGAAGCGGTGTAATGGCTTTTTAGGTGGACAATTACTCATAGCAATGCCTGGGATGAATGACAAACGCTTTATTCGTTCTGTTATTTATATTTGTGCGCATTCTGATGCCGGTGCGATGGGGATTATTCTCAATCAATTGCATCATATTGATTTTCCAGAGCTTTTGCTTCACTTGGGAGTCATAGATAGCGGCCAAAAAAAAAGTCTTTCTGAACCAATAAAACAATTTCCAGTTCGCTATGGTGGTCCTGTTGATCCTTCGCGTGGTTTTGTTCTTCATTCAGATGATTATGCTTGTGAAGAAACTGTTTTTATTGCAGATAAGGTTTGTTTTACTGCGACAATTGATATATTAAAAGCGATCAGTTGCGAACAGGGTCCGCAACATGCACTGGTAGCATTAGGCTATGCTGGATGGAAAGCGGGGCAACTTGAGGCAGAAATTTCTACAAATGGTTGGCTAATCAGTTCTACATCACCTAGTTTTCTTTTTGAAAGCAATTTAAGCTGCAAGTATGATAAAAGTTTAACACGCATGGGTATCGATCCAACTTATCTTGCTTCTGAAATGGGACATGCGTAGGCTTTTTCTAAGCTTTTTAACTTTACACCTTATTTTATCCCTTATGTTTTTATTTTATAAGAGAAATGGCTCTGAACGAGGGTAATTAATTCTTCTATGGCAATCGGTTTCGTTACAAGTGTGCTTTGAACGTATTTACAGCCTTCTTGACGGAGGAAGATTGCTTCTTTTTCATTTTCAACACCTTCTGCGATAATTTGCAAATTAAGATCTGTTGCCATATTAATGATAGACTTGAGAACAATTTTCTTCTTAAGAGAGTCGATTGAGATAAGTGAACGATCAAGTTTAACCATATCAAATGGATAACGTACGAGATAGGTCAGAGACGAAAAACCTGTTCCAAAATTATCAAGTGCGAGATTCATTCCAAGAGTTTTAATTTGTTCGAGAAAGTGTGCTGATTGTTCAGGATTAGTTCTTAAGACAAATTCAGATATTTCAATCATCAAATGCCCTTTGTGGAGCGGATGGCGAAGCAAAGCGGCACGTAATTGACTGACAAAACGAGGATGAATCATTTCTGCGCTTGGTAAATTAATTGAAATAAAGAAAGATTGTTGGGAAAACTTTTCTTGTACGTTTATAAGATCGATAATGGCATTATCGATGATAAATTGTAACAAATCCATAACAATTTGTTCGTTTTCTACGATTTTTATGAAATCAGAGACATTTAAATTTCCATACGTGGGATGATGCCATTCTACAATTGTTTCAAAACCAATAATATGTCCGTCTGATAAATTAAGAATAGGGTGGTAGAGGATTTTCATCTCATTACGTTTTATGGCATAATGAATATCTTTCTCCAGGGTATTATGTTCGAGACCCAAAGTGCGAAAATTAGGACGAAAAGGTTCAATATGGTTTCCACCCATTTGTTTTGCGCGAATCATCGCTAATTCACTATCATTAAAAATATCTTTAGCCGTCGATCGGCTTTCACTCCATGTAACCAATCCGATAGAGGTTGAAAGGATTATTTTGTTTTCTGAAAGTGAAATAGGTGCTGAAATTGTTTTGTGCAAATGATCTGCAAATGCTGCAATTTTTTGTGGTTCAGTTTCACTGAGTAAAATAATTGCAAAGCGGTCTGCTGAAAGGCGCGATAAGGTGTCTTGAAAGTTAATGAGACGATTTAAACGACGTGCGATTATAAGCAGTACAGTATCCCCAACTGCTATGCCTAATTTGCGATTAATCTGGCGAAAATTGTCAAAATCAATCATAAAGACAGTCGGTCTAATTTTGATATTTGCTTTCGCTAAAGAGGTATAATTTTGTAATCTATCAAAGAAAATTTGCTGGTTAGGAAGTCCGGTTAAGCTGTCGTGGATTGCATCATGTAATAAGCGTTCTTCGGATTTTTTATGGTTAGTAATATTGACAATGGTTCCAATGACACGTGTGATTTTTCCATCTTTTTGCATAGCCGGACGTGCACGAAGAGAAAACCAATGATAATAACCACCACCGGAGGAAAGTCGAAAAGTTTGATCGATGCGCCCTTTTTTATTTTTAAGAATGATATCCAATACGGCTTGAAAGCGTTCACGATCATCATGGTGCAAGGCTGAAATCCAGTTGCGCATAGGTCCATTGAGGTTATGAATTTCAGTACCAAAAAGGGTTGCCATGTTTGGATGTACAACAATACGGTCACGCTCAATATTCCAATCCCAAATAATATTTCCAGCTCCCTTTGCTGCGAGTACTTGTTGTTCAAGGTCGGAAAATATTCCTTCATGGAAAGCGTCATTAGAAAAAGTTTGTTGCAGGACAGTAAAGCTGATGAGAAGAACAATGAGCACTAATCCCCCCGCTAATGCTGGCTGGATAATATCATTGTTTAAATATCCTGCTATGCAGGCATAGGCTCCAAAACACCAAAAGCTAATGAGCAACCATGTGGGAATAAGCATAATGGCGCGGTCATAGCTTCTGATTGAGAAATAGATGATCAATATTATACCAAGCACAGCTGTAAGGCCAAAAGACAAACGCGCAATTCCAGTTGCTCTGATTGGATCATAAATAGCAAAGGCTTCTAGACTGCAAAAGGCAATGGTCCAAGCGATAGCACCGTAACTAAAATGATAATGCCAGCGGTTAAGGCTGAGATAGGTAAAAAGAAAAATGAAGAGCGTAGCGGTAAGTGCTACTTCTGTGCTAGCACGCCAGATTGGTTGTGTTGTGAGTGTAACTGCAAAGAATTTATTTAAAAAGTTGAAGTCAATACCAATATAAAAAAGCACTGCCCAGGCAACAGCAGCTGTTGCAGGAAACAGCCCTGTTCCACGGACGACGAAGAGAACAGTTAACAAAAGCGCTAAGAGACCTGATATCCCAAGAAGAATACCATGATAAAGCGTATAAGAATTAATTGCATCTTTATAAGCTTCAGGTTGCCATAAATAGATTTGCGGTAGATTTGCAGAGTTAAGTTCGGCCACAAATGTAACAACAGCACCAGGGTTAAGGGTAATACGGAAGATATCAGAGTTTGCACTAAGTTGACGATCGAGGGAAAAACCTTCGCTTGGCGTTATGGATTGAATCCTTGATGATCCAAGGTCTGGCCAAAAAAATCCAGAACGTGCCATGCGGTAATGGGGGGCAACGATGAGACGATCGACTTGTTCATCTGTTGGATTTGCAAGAGAAAAAACTGCCCAATCTCCCGAAAATTTTTCATTTTTTGCCTGCACTTCAATACGCCATACAATACCATCTGGTCCTGGCGCTGTACTTGTTTGAAAAATAGAGTTGTTTGTATGGTGAATTTCAATTGCTTTTGAGAGATCAAGAGCAGCATCCTGAGAAGAAATTTTAACTGGCTCAATTGCTTGTGCTGATGTAAGATGGACAAGAGAACTAACAACTACAATGAAAATGATGTCAATTATTTTACGCAAACTCTTCACAATGTCCCACTCTCAATATTTTAGGACGTTTAATTTTCATTTCGATTTTTGAGAAAAAACGTCCACCTTTTATAATTTATTTACATAATAAACTGTTATCACTTTTTCTTAAGTTATGTGATTTTATATACAAATAAACCACATACTCATTTGCTTCAATGGAATTTGAAGCGAATGAAGTTTTATCTTTTAAAAGGGCAAAGTTAAACCGTGAATTTCCAGATTTCACGGATATACCTTCACTAATTAGAATCTTTATCATATGAAGCATGAATTGGGTAGTTTTGTACGCCTCTTTGCCCAATATTTCCAAAACTTATTTAATGAGGAGAGCTTTTGTGGTAAATTTTATGATAAAATATGTGTATGTTATTGTGATGCTGCTTTGAAAAGAAGTTTTTTACTTTAGCTTGTATGAAAGAGTTGACGTTAAATCATCAAAATTCATGAGGGGACCTACAGGTCCGACAGCAGTTAGTGTTGGAGTGGAATTTGTAAAAAGACGATGTGCTAAATCAGTTAATCTTTTAGGAGTGATGAGATTGAGGCGTTCAATTGTTTCCGATATTGGAATTGGTCGACCATAAAGGAGTATTTGGCGAGCAATGAGATGTGCTTGACTAGAGGGATTTTCCTGTGACATTGTAAGATTCGCACGATATTGCGTTTGTGCTCGTTGCAGTTCATTGGCGTGAATATTTTTGCTGACCTTGGAAAGTTCATCAAGAATCACAGGAATAAGTTCTTTGAGTCCTTCTTGACCGGTAGCTGCGTGAACACCAAAAAGCCCAGTATCTGAAAATCCCCAATGAAAAGCATAAATAGAATAGCATAATCCACGTTTTTCTCTTACCTCTTGAAAAAGACGTGAAGACATACCACCACCAAGAATGATTGAAAGAATTTGGGCCGCATAAAAATCACGCGCGTGATAAGCACGCCCTTCAAACCCTAAAACAACTTGTGTATCCATTAAATCGCGATATTCACGAAAGTCGCCACCGACGTAATTTGCAAGATTAGTAAGAGGTGCGGTTGAATGGGAGCGAAAAGTACCAAGACGACTTTCAACTTCTTGCAAGAAACTTTCGTGCTTTACAGCTCCTGCAGCAACGACAATCATACGATCTGCACTATATTGTTTATTGATGAAATCATGGAGATCAGTAGATGTAAATGATTGAATAGTTTCAGCTGTTCCTAAAATAGAGCGTCCAAGGGATTGATGACGAAAGGCTGTTTCTGTAAAGTGATCAAAAACAATATCATCAGGAGTGTCATGGGCGGCACCAATTTCTTGAAAGATTACTTGTTTTTCTCGCTCTAGTTCATCGTCGTCAAATTTTGAATGCATTAAAATATCGGCTAAAATGTCTATAGCAAGTGGGATATCGCTTTTAAGTACACGTGCAAAGTAAGCTGTTGTTTCAATACTAGTTGTGGCATTGATTTCACCGCCAACATCTTCAATATCGGTTGCAATTTGAAAAGCAGTGCGGTTTTCGGTTCCTTTAAAAGCCATATGCTCAAGAAGATGAGCAATACCGTGCTGTGTGGAGGTTTCATTGCGTGAGCCTACTTTAACCCATATTCCGAGGGCAACACTATCAATTTGTTGCATTGTATGTGTGGCGATAGTCAAACCATTACTAAGGCGACATATATCTACATCCATGTATTTACAACTCCATTAAATAAGCTAAATACCTCATTGTAAGGGTATTAGAATATTCTTGATTTAAATTAATGCAGCTAACTTTAATAAGATGCACGCGATTTTAAAGAAATATAATCTTTTACTATTTTTTCATCATTAGCAAGACTTATAAAGTGTTCTTCGCGTTTCATTACATCATTGAGATGAGATGGCCATGGGGCATGAAGGCCACAAGCACTTTTAATAGTATCAGGAAATTTAGCTGGATGAGCTGTGGCAAGGACGATCATTGGAATATGCGGTTTTTTGTTTTCACGCGCTACTTGAAGAGCGACAGCTGTATGTGGATCAACAAGATAGCCACTTTCCTTATAGACACTATCAATTGTTTGAGCTGTTGCAGCCATGTCACTTTTCCCAGCG
The DNA here is from genome assembly GCF_042193725.1 of Bartonella sp. OT172YNZD. Taxonomy (NCBI): domain Bacteria; kingdom Pseudomonadati; phylum Pseudomonadota; class Alphaproteobacteria; order Hyphomicrobiales; family Bartonellaceae; genus Bartonella; species Bartonella sp. OT172YNZD. The sequence continues at coordinate 95,143 of NZ_JBHILZ010000008.1, forward strand.
GAAAATAGGGAACGAATATTTTTGAGTTGCTTTTCATTAAGAGTAAAACGTCGTGATTGTTTCAAGTTTTCCATTGCATTGCGAATCCAGATTGGATCACGATTGCCACTTTCAAAGAGCAAACGTTCAAAATTAGAAGAGACCTGAATATCCATAGAAGGTGATGTTGTATGAACTATTGGTTGTGTTTTGTAAGTACCACTTGCCAATGTACGTGCAAGGATGTCATTATCATTCGTTGCGATGACCAGTTGAGCAATGGGTAATCCCATACGGGCCGCGACATAACCTGCAAAAATATCACCAAAATTTCCAGTAGGAACAGTAAATGAAACAGCTCTATCAGGAGCTCCTAAGGAAAGTGCAGATGAAAAATAGTAAACAATTTGCGCCATGATACGCGCCCAATTTATAGAATTAACACCTGAAAGCGCTCTTTTTTTACGAAAATTGTGGTCATTAAACATTGCTTTGACAAGAGCTTGGCAATCATCAAAATTTCCTTCAATGGCAATGGCATGAACATTTGAACATTGATTGGTTGTCATTTGTCGTTGTTGAACAGGTGATACACGTCCTTTAGGAAATAAAATAAAAATATCTGAGTGTTCTTTTCCAGCAAAAGCTTGTATCGCAGCCCCTCCTGTATCACCTGATGTTGCAGCAATAATCGTTGCACATCTATTTTTTTCAGTCAAAACATAATCCATCAGTCGAGAAAGAAACTGCATTGCGACATCTTTAAAAGCTAAAGTAGGACCATGAAAGAGTTCAAGGATAAATTCATCTGCTCCAGTTTGTCGTAACGGACAGATTGCTGGATGGTGAAAGGTTGCATAAGATTCAGCGATCATATTTTCAAAAGCTGTATATTCGATTTCGTTATTCACAAAGGGCCACAGAATAGTTTTAGCAATTGTTGTATAGGACTGACCACGAAGTGCTCGTAACGCATCAAATGATAGCTGAGGAAATTTATCTGGCAGATAAAGTCCCCCATCATGAGCCAGCCCAGTCATGATCGTTTCAGTAAAGCCTAGAACAGGGGCTTCACCTCTTGTGCTGATATATTTCATGAATCTTTTCTTTCATTTATTTTCAGTAAACTGATAAAATTCTATATTTCATGTTTTTAACAATATTAAAATTATTAAATGAATGAAAGTTTGTTTGCTTATGCTCATAAATAATGAAGAATCAATGGCATTTTTAAACACTTTAATATAACATCAAGAAAAGTTTTTATATTCTTAAAACTTAGCTCTGTCATCCGTTAATTTATTTTAAATTTGTGTTACTTTTTAAATATTTGGATAAATGCACAGAATAGTATTTCTTGAAGAATTTTTTACAAAAACTTAATTGCTAATGTTTATTTTCTGATCTTAACTTTGTGTAATCAAAAACGCATTTATCATTAATCTCTATTGCATATTATGACTCATGTTGGAGGATTTATGAGGTGATTTCTTGGCATTTCGTGCACAAACTGTGTATTGAGAGAGATCTTTATTCAGACTAAATTATGCGTTTTCATGCTAAGAGATATTATATTTATCCCACGCGGTATTATTAGTAATGAACAAAGCCTCTATAGAAAGCACAACAAAATCCTGCCCCAATTATTTGAAGCAGGATGTAATTTAAACATTGCTTTAAATTATTTTGGAATTATCTGGTTAGACCTACTACTATCCCGATTATTCCGCTGAATATGGACATAAAAGCGCCAGAGAGTATACCAAAAATTAAAGATCCCGTTATAGTAAAAGTTCCTATTGTAATGGGTTCGAAAAACACATTCTCAATTTTTCCTTCAATGGGAGCTTCATTTCCCACTCCATAATTTAAATTTGGTACATAGAGAGTATCCATAGGCATTGCTTCTTTTTTTCCTTGTTTCATTACAAAAAGAGAAATATCTTTTTGTTGTGGGGTGTTGCTCGAATGATTTGCATTAACATTCACAACTTGTAAAAGAGAAAAAGCAATCACTATAAAAATATTTAACACGTAATTTTTAAACACTTTTGTCATAATTTCACCTCAAATTCTTTCTGACTTCAGCGTGGATAATTTAACGCCTCAGCGGAGCTGGTGAACACACTAAGGAGATATAAGTGCGTGCAGCTCTTTTTTCTGTGGTGAGGGTTATTGTTTTTGTTCAATAACAATGAACAAGTGTGGATATACTTGAGAAATTAGAAAATTTTGTTTTTATAAGTTTCAATTTAAATACAGAGTTATCTAGGTCCTTTTATATAATTTATTATCGCCGCTATGACAAAGCACACTAGGGGTGCTAAATATCCTATTAAAAATGACAAACCGAAATCTCCTATTATGACGGTCTCAGCTACTTTCTCAACTCTTCCTTCAACAGTAGTCCCATTTTTTGCTTCATAGCTTAAATTGGGAACGTAGAGAGATGCGATATGGGTTACTTTCTCTTTTACCTGACTGATTACAGAAGCATCTTCTCGTTGTAAGTTATTGCTCGAATGATTTGCATTAACATTCACAACTTGTGCAAGAGAAAAAGCAATCACTATAAAAATATTTAACATATAATTTTTAAACACTTTAATCATAATTTACCTCAAATATTTTATACTATTCAATATATATGCATAAATTTATACTTTGGATATTCGGATGTAATCTATAACATTTATATTTTGTAGCAATAGAAGCATCATTATGTAATTATTTACAATAAATCATAGATACATAATGAAGATATTATCCTAGAGTTCTAGACGAGGTTGAATTATTTGAACATCAACATTATGTCCTTTATCCAACTTATTATTGATCCTATAAGGCTTATTGCATATCCAGCAGACAATACTCCTATTCCGATAGTTATAGGCTCAACGACCTTTTCAATTTTCCCTTCACCTGTTGTTCCATTTTCTGTTTGATAACTTACAGATGGAACATAGAAAGCAGTCCTAGAAACTACATTGGATTTCGCATACTTTACTTGTTCCATTGGTAAGACAGAAAGTTTCTCTTTTGGAATATCGTTTTTCAAACAGTTTGCATTAACATTTACAGTTTGTGAAATAAAAAAAGCACTCGCTATAAAAATGCTTAAGATATAATTTTTAAATATTTTCACCATAATGTTACCTCAAATATACATAATTTTTATATATCTCATACTATATACAATATATATATTTCTATATGTATTTTTAGTCAATAATAAAAATACATATAGAAATATATATATATTTTTTTATGAACATTATTGTAAAAAAACAACAGTAATGATTACAAAAATATTTTTTAAAATTTATAAAATAATTTTATTATGTGTTATATATAAAATAATATGTGGTTATCGTATAATTTTTATAAAATGATATAAATATTATTTTTTAAAATAGATTTATATATATAATAAAATTGATAAAACTTTTTACATATTAAATACAAAAAATTATTTAGTATCAATATTATAATAAAAACATGAAGATTATGATGTGTTTATAAAAATATTATTTAATTTATTATTCAATGGTTATTAATTGTATAATGATAGAATAATTCTACTGCTTACTTTAATATTAATTATATACATTTATGTTATAGCTATTAAAAAAATTACAGTTTTCTCTCTATAGTATAAAGTAGAGATCGAATTGGATAGAGATAAGTGATATTATCTTTTTTCGCCAATATGAACAGCATATGACTATGATGTAAAGCAGTGTATAGAAGAATATCAATTCAGACACATTTATGAGTGCCGAAAGATCAGCATTGGATAATATTTTTCAATATTTTCTTCTTTCCAAACTGAAAATCCGCTTCTATTTTTAGAAAGGGTGTTTTTCCTAAAGTTGGATTACTTTTATTTCATTGCTTATTTAAAAAGTCTATTAAGTGCTTTCGGAAAGTTTTGAGCAACTACTGGTATCTCTTTACGTTGTTTAACATTATTATATGTTTCATCTTTATGTGCTTTTTTAAGAAACCCTTCTCAAGGTACTTAAGCCTATTTTGTAATGATAGATATGATGATAAAGCCCTATAATATAAAATTCTTAGGGCATCAGAATCTTTGACGTTTGTAAAGAAGAAAGATGGCATTGCCATACACTTTGCTCGTTCCTAATGTTGCTACAATTTTTGCATCTTGAGATGAGTCATGAAGAGGCATTTTTATTTCTTTATTTAATTCAGTATATCCGGATTTGAAATGAAAGAATCTTACAATATTCGGTTTTTTTGTTTAATTTGAATAATGATAAATTATGATTATAAATCAATATGTTGTCTGTAAATTACTTGGTGTGAAATGTTTTTTTATAAAATGTACATCTTCATAAGAATGTATTCTTTTTGTCTTTTGTAATTTTAGGGAGGTTATACCAATTGATGCAGTTAAAATACTATTTAAGCAGCAAAGTAAATAAGCCTTCAACAAGTTTACGAGATTTGGATTGAGGAAATATAAGCCCTTGTAACTCAACAAAGATGCTTTTGTTGTTTTCAATAAACTCTTGTGTTCTATAGATTCCGCGAATTTTAATATATTTTTCCATAATCAATACGCACATACCCTACAATTTTACCATAGTCTATGATTTTTTTTGATCAGATGAAAGAGGCTAGCAATTTTCACATTTTATCGAGCAAGGCATCGTAATATTTCTTTTTTGACAAATAGAATAATCGATCAGGATGGACTGTTGAGGTTGGGAGTGTTTGAGATAGATAAGCAGGGTTTGATTTTTATGAGTTTGCACCCCTGTTTTTTGCTTTTTTAAGCACGTGCATGGTTAACTGACTTATGATTGCTCAACGAGGTGCTATATTTTTTCCTTCACATTGAAATGCAATTCACCCGTGTTGTGAATTACGCATTTATTAAAGTTATATAAAGAAGCAGCGAGAAGAGAAGGACATTTGAGTAAAAATGTTTCTTACAAGACTTCACAAACTGATATATTGAAGAGATTTTTTTATAATAGATCTCGCCATACTGCCATTGCTTTTAAGACTTCTCCTAAATGAGCGTGTTTTGCGATAACTGTTTCTGCACCAGCTTCTGCAAGTGCATTAGAGTGGCCAAGATAGCTATGTGATCCTCCCGTAAAGCCGATGACACGCATGCCTGCTGCTATGGCTGCGTGTACACCATTAAGTGAATCTTCTATAACGATAGTGTTTTGGGGCTCTACCTGTAATTGTTGTGCGGCAAAAAGGAAAACATCAGGGGCCGGTTTTGTTCTTTTTGTTCCAACTTCAGGTGCTGAAAATATTTTACCTTCAAAAAGGTCATAGAGATCAACCGTGGTGAGCATCTCTTTTATATCTACGCTTTTTGCATTAGAGCAGATACAGTAGGGATAGTGTGTTTGAATAATTTCTACGGCTTCTCTTACATCATCAATAGCCCGTAATTTAGTTTTCATTTGTGTACGAAAAATATTAGTCATCTGATCTATGAGATGAGCAGAAATTGGTTTTTCTATTTCCTGTTCAACGTGTTTAAGAATATCGCGAAAGATAAGCCCTGAAAAACGCTCACTCAATTCCTCTGGTGATATTTCATATCCTGTTTGTTTGAGCAATTGAGATCCAATTTTTGCTGCAAGATATTCAGAGTCGACGAGAACTCCGTCACAATCAAAAATAATAAGATCTATCTGAGGCATAAGATATTCCTTTACATGTTACGAGATGGATAACTTTCATGAAAACGACATTGAGAGGATCTTATTTCATAAAAATACGCTTTGAAAATGATTCTTAATTCTTTTACGAAATAAAAGATATGGGAACAGTACATTGAAAAAAAGAAAAATAAGGTTTCATTCATATGAAAGTTTTTTTATTTAAAAAAACAAAAACAATTATCAATTTTGTAGAACTTTAACGATACGTTTACGCTATTTTGTAAATATGGATTGGTAATGCGGGCCTATAAACTATTTTGGTTGATTATAGGGCAAATTCAGTTAATTTTGTTGGGTTTTTCATGACAGTTATTCAGCTACAAAAAGATTTCCTTCGTACTCCCTTACAGATGCCATGGCGCAATAAAATTTTTAAAGGAGATTGTGTTTCCGTTCTAGAAAAACTTCCAAAACATTCCGTTGATATGATTTTTGCGGATCCACCCTATAATTTGCAATTGGATGGAGCTTTATACCGTCCAGATCATTCGCTTGTTGATGCGGTTGATAATGCATGGGATCAGTTTGAGAGTTTTGCTGCTTATGATGCTTTTACCCGTGCATGGTTGCTTGCTTGTCGTCGTGTATTAAAACCCAACGGAACACTTTGGGTTATTGGATCTTACCATAATATTTTTCGAGTTGGGACAGCATTACAAGATTTAGGTTTTTGGATGCTGAATGATATTATTTGGCGCAAAAATAATCCGATGCCTAATTTTCGAGGGCGCCGTTTTCAAAATGCTCATGAGACGCTTATTTGGGCTGTGCGAGATCAAAAAGATAAAAAGTATACATTTAATTATGATGCCTTAAAAGCGGCAAATGAAGATCTACAAATGCGTTCAGATTGGCTTTTCCCTCTCTGCACTGGAGCTGAACGTTTAAAGGATGATTCAGGGCGTAAATTACATCCAACACAAAAACCGCAAGCGTTATTAGCGCGTATTATTATGGCTTCTAGTAAACCTGGTGATGTTATTCTCGATCCGTTTTTTGGTTCGGGAACAACGGGTGCTGTTGCCAAGCTTTTAGGGCGTGATTTTGTTGGGATTGAACGCGAGCAAGATTACATTGATGCAGCATGTGAGAGAATTGCGGCAGTTAAACCTTTAGCGCAACCAGAACTAGCGATTTTGGATAGAAAAAAAGCAGAACCGCGCGTAGCATTCAACAGTTTACTTGAAGCAGGTTTACTCTATCCTGGAGAAGTTCTTTATGATCGCAAGAAGCAAGTATCTGCTATTGTAAGAGCTGATGGTACGATTATGCATGGTGGTGAAGCGGGCTCAATTCACGCAATGGGAAGAAAGGCTCAAGATTCGCAGAGTTGTAACGGTTGGACCTTTTGGTATTATGAGGAAAATGGACGGTTGAAGTCCATAGATCATTTAAGAATGATCATACGTTCACAAATGTTAAAAACGGGTGTTTTATGAACTAAGCTGATCGCTTCATTTTATTGACCACCAATGTACCTGTCTTAGATGTTTTTTATTGACACACTAATCTCGCTTGTAAGCGGCAAGCAAGTATTTTTATGCTTCTTATAAAAGAAATTAAAATGAGAAATTCTCACTCTATGTTCTGATTTTAGTTCCAAAACAGTAAAATTTCACTATAATTTTATAAAAATGAAATAACAGAATTAAAAGGTTCATTCAGAAGTTCAAAATTAAATACTTTTTTAAGGGAATATGTACATCTATAAAGTACGTACAATATATTGATTTATAAAGCTAATTTAGTTTTATTCATATTGAGTTTCCCCCGAATATCGTCAAATTTTCTTATTTCAAACCTGTTCTATATTGAATCAATGAAAATTACTTGCTTGCATGTCATAAGCGGGGTTGGCGTGTGAATAAAAATTGTTAAAGAAAGAACTAAAAGTACCTCTTACGAACCTATTTCAAGTGTCAAGAGTTGTTGTAAGGGGCTGGTAAATATAACGATGGTGACGGCTTGCTCCGTCATAAGCGAAAAAAGGATAGATCCTGAAATTTAAATCTAAGATTTCTAAGCTTTTCTATCCCTCCTTAATTCTTATCTGTAGAAAAAATTGGTTATTTCATTTTTTTAAATTTTTCTTTTACAGATTAATAAATGATCGCTAGAGATACAAAAGTCTCCGTTAGAAAACATTTTTACGAATAGGGAAGGTTATTTAAATCTGAAAGAATTAGGAAGTGCTACGGAAATGGCTTTTTTCATAACAGTAGGTAATGCTTCTTCGGCAAGATGTTGAATGTTACACCACCAACCATTTTTACAATTCATTTCATGAACATCCTCAGTATAGTAAACATCGAGTTTTAGAGAAAAGTGAGTAAAAACATGCGTAATTTGTCCTTTGAATTTCCAATTGGCAGTAAAGGGTGCGTTTTGGAGCCCATTTTCGTTGTTTATGCCAATATTGTTAGGAATTTGGGTCATTCCACCAAGGAGCTTTTTTTCTTGTCGTTTTTCCAAATAAATTTGTCTCTTTTTATTAAGGACCACAAAAGCAATACCTGTTTTTGAAGGGCGTTCTTTTTTAGGGGCTTTGACTGGAAAAGATTCCGGTTGTTGCATCTTTTCTGCTTTGCATAAACATTGAAGAGGGCAGGTATAACAAGATGGTTTGCGTGGAGTACAAATTGTTGCTCCCAAATCCATCATTGCTTGAGCAAAGTCACCAGGACGATTTAAAGCAGTAATTTTTTGTGTTTTTTCTTTAATTTCAGCTTTTGCTTTTTGTAATATTGAAGTGATAGCAAAAAGGCGCGCTACCACACGTTCGACATTACCATCAACTACTGCTACAGGGTGGTTAAAAGCAATTGCAGCAATGGCTGCGGCAGTATAATCTCCAATACCGGCTAGAGTTTGCAATTCTTTTACAGATTGTGGAAATTGTCCCGCGTAGTTTTCAACAAGCTGTCGCGCACATTTTTTAAGATTACGTGCGCGTGAATAATAACCAAGTCCAGCCCATGCTTTCATGATGTCATCTTGTGAGGCTTTTGCTAAAGAGAAAAGATCAGGCCATAGTTTTAGAAACTTTTTAAAATAAGGCTTAACTGTTTCAACGGTTGTTTGTTGAAGCATGATTTCAGAAAGCCAAACTTGATAAGGATCAGGACGGATACCTTGTTTTTGCTTTTCGGGGGTAATCCGCCATGGAAGGTGTCTGTGATTTTGATCGTACCAAGCAAGGAGGTGCGAAGGAATTTCATACATGATTGTTTTCAAGCATAAGGAGATATAAAATGCAAAAGAAAAAATTATTTATTTTGTTAACATTTCATAAATTGAGGAGGCAACAATTTTTAGGTGAAACAAATGATTTTAATTTAGTAAGCTGTTGAACAATGATCTAAAAATGAGAAAACAACTAAAAAAACGTATCTTTTATTCTCTTTCTGAGACGGTATACAAAATACTTGATCCAGTTTTACGTAAACGGACAGGGCTTAATGTAGCGCTTATAGAACATTGGCCACAAATTGCAGGCGATGATATTAGTGAACATACAATGCCGCTTAAAATTATTTGGAAACGTCGTGCAGATCAAGATGAAGTTTTTCAGCCAGCAACACTTGTTGTCGCATGTGAAGGATTTTCTGCGTTAAAATTGATGCATGAAACAGAGGAATTACTTCATAGAATTAACGGATTTTTTGGCTATATTGCTATTGATCGCATTAAGATTGAGCAAAGGAGTATGTCGGTTTTTATGAATCACTTGCCTCTAAAACCGCCTTTGAGTGAACAAGACAAAAAATGCGTAGAAAAAATGCTTGAAGGAATTGAAGATAAAAGCTTGCGCCAATCACTTTATAAACTTGGCTGTTGCATTTTCTTGGAAAAAAATAATAAATAGAAAGATATTTTATATATTTTTCTTTAATATATGAGAAAGCATTGGATTCCTATTCATTAATAACAACAGAAAAGTATTATTTATGGTAAAATATCGTTCTTTTTTATCTTTCGGGATAATTTTTCTCTTCATAACGATTGTACAAAACAGTGTAACAGTTGCTTTAGCGCGTGATCCCAAACCAGTGGCAACTGTTGATATGGCAGAGATTCTCCAATCGAGTAAAGTAAAGGACCGCTTTGAGGGAGAGGCAGATGCGCCAGTCGTCATTGTTGAGTATGCTTCGTTGACCTGTACACATTGTGCGTATTTTTATAATCATATACTTCCTCAAATTCGTAAAAAATATATCAAAACAGGAAAAGTAAAACTGATTTTCCGCGATTATGCTTTTGATCCTCGGGCAACAGCAGGTTTTATGTTGGCACAGTGTGCACCAGAAGATCGCTATTTTCCTTTGATAGAAGTTTTATTTCAAAAACAAAATGAATGGGCTTTCGGCAAAGATGCTCTAACACCATTGAAAAAAATTGGCTTAATGGCTGGTTTTACAGATGAAAGTTTTACTGCATGTTTGAAAAATCAAGCTATTTTAGATGAAGTGAATGCATCCTTTGAGCGTGGTAAAAAACTGGGTGTTACAGCAACGCCTACTTTCTTTATTAATGGTAGTAAATATGAAGGTGCCATGAAAGTAGAAGAATTTTTTTCGGTGATTGATAGTTTTCTTAAAAACTGAATCTTAATCTTCCAGAAGATGGATAGTGATACTTTTGGTCATTATCTCTTTTGGAAGGATTAATACTGTGCATTTATGAAGCGATATTTTTTGTTGAGCCGATTTTGAATCAAATCATTGCTTTTAAGTAAGCCTAGGTTGAATGATATTTTGATGCTGATATGGGAGGATTTGTATAATGAAAAAATGGGTTTATAGTTTTGGAGATGGAAAGGCAGAAGGAAGTGCAAGTGAGCGTAACCTTCTCGGAGGTAAAGGAGCTAATTTGGCAGAAATGAGTAATCTTGGTTTGCCCGTACCACCCGGATTTACGCTGACAACAGAAGTTTGTAATTTTTATTATGCCCATGACAAATCATATCCAGAAGAGCTACAGGAATCTGTTAAGCAAGCACTAAGACGCGTTGGTGAACAAACAGGACGTGAATTTGGGAGTGAGCAAAAGCCACTTTTGCTGTCTGTTCGTTCAGGGGCTAGGGCTTCTATGCCAGGAATGATGGATACAGTGCTTAACCTTGGCATGAATGATGAGACTGTAAAAGCCATTGCTTTACAAGCTAATAATGAACGTTTTGCTTATGATAGTTATCGGCGTTTTATCCAAATGTATTCTAACGTTGTTTTGGGGTTAGATCATTCGTATTTTGAAGAGATTCTTGATGAAGCAAAAGTACGCAATGGTTACACTATTGATACAGAAATGACAGCAGATGATTGGAAGAATATTATTACTTCTTATAAAGCATATGTTGAAGAAAAATTAGGAAAACCTTTTCCTCAAAATCCTGAGCAGCAGTTATGGGGAGCAATTGGAGCCGTTTTTTCAAGTTGGATGACAGCACGTGCAGTTACTTATCGCCGTTTACATAGTATTCCTGAAAGTTGGGGAACGGCAGTTAATGTGCAAGCTATGGTTTTTGGCAACATGGGTGAAGATTCGGCAACAGGTGTTGCTTTTACACGCAATCCATCGACAGGGAGAAAAGAACTTTATGGTGAATTTTTAGTTAATGCGCAAGGGGAAGATGTTGTGGCGGGCATTCGAACGCCTCAAAATATTACAGAAAATGCGCGTATTGTTGCTGGTTCAAATAGACCGTCGTTAGAAAGAATTATGCCTGAGGCTTTTTTGAAATTATGTCAGATCGCGCAGAAGCTTGAGCAGCATTATCGGGATATGCAAGATCTCGAATTTACCATTGAAAAAGGTAAATTATGGATGCTTCAGACTCGTTCAGGAAAACGCACGGCTCGTGCGGCTCTCAAGATGGCAATTGAAATGGTTGAGGAGGGGTTAATAAACCAGGAAGAGGCTGTGATGCGTATTGATGCAAAGTCGCTGGACCAACTTTTGCATCCAACACTTGATCCCAAAGCAGAACGTTTTGTTATAGGACGTGGTTTACCTGCTTCTCCTGGAGCCGCAACTGGTGAAATTGTTTTTACTTCAGAAGAGGCAGAAACTGTGTCGGCGGAAGGTCGCAAGGTTATTTTGGTCCGTGTAGAAACAAGTCCAGAAGATATTCATGGTATGCATGCTGCAGAAGGAATTTTAACAACGCGTGGCGGTATGACAAGTCACGCTGCTGTTGTTGCGCGGGGGATGGGGAAACCATGTATTTCTGGTGCTGGCAGTGTGCGGATTGATTATAATACAAATACGCTGTTTGCTTCAGGAGAAAGTTTTAAAAAAGGTGATGTTATCACACTTGATGGTGGAAGTGGAGAAATTTTCAAAGGGAAAGTTGCAATGTTGCAGCCTCAGCTTTGCGGAGATTTTGCAAAATTAATGGAATGGGCTGATGGGATGCGACGTATAAGAGTTCGCGCTAATGCTGATACACCATCTGATGCCCGTATGGGGCGCTCTTTTGGGGCTGAAGGTATAGGTCTTTGCCGTACGGAGCATATGTTTTTTTCTGATGAACGTATCGTTGCTATGCGTGAAATGATTTTAAGTCATGATGAAAGTGGTCGTCGTAAAGCACTAGATAAGCTTTTGCCAATGCAGCGTTCAGATTTTAGTGAATTATTTGAAATTATGTGTGGTTTACCTGTTACTATCCGCTTGCTAGATCCACCATTACATGAATTTTTGCCTAAAACGAAAGCAGAAATTCTTGATGTTGCAACAGCTATGGGTGTTTCTGCTGAAGTGCTTGCTGAACGTGCTCAGCAGTTGCACGAATTTAATCCTATGCTTGGATTACGCGGATGCCGTTTAGCTATTACTTATCCTGAAATTGCAGAAATGCAAGCGCGGGCGATTTTTGAAGCAGCAGCAGAAGCTGCCCAAAAATCTGGATCTTCTGTTATGCTTGAAATTATGGTGCCACTGGTTGCGCTTAAATCTGAACTCGATTTTGTAAAAGCGCGTATTGATCAGGTTGCTAAGGAAGTGATGAAAGAAAAGGGAAGCACTATTCAATATATGGTTGGAACGATGATTGAGCTTCCAAGGGCAGCGCTTCGAGCAGATGAAATTGCTGAAACTGCTGAATTTTTTTCATTTGGAACAAACGATTTGACACAAACCACTTTTGGAATTTCCCGTGATGATTCTGCTCCTTTTTTGGCAACCTATTTTCAAAAAGGTCTTTTAGAGCAAGATCCTTTCATGACTATTGACCGTGATGGAGTAGGAGAACTTATTAACATTGCTGCACAGCGTGGACGCTCAAAGCGCTCAAAAATAAAATTGGGAATTTGCGGTGAACATGGGGGCGATCCTGCCTCTATTGCTTTATGCGAAGAAAATAACTTAGATTATGTTTCGTGTTCTCCTTTTCGAGTACCAATTGCTCGTTTAGCAGCAGCCCAAGCCGCGATAGCAAAAAGGATATAATGGGTTAATATTTTCTTGTTGTATAGTTATTACTGAAATAAATTTTTATATATTCTTTTATTTTCTTTAATAAAGGAAATAAAAGTGCTTCTAAAATGCACGGTAAGTTATGTTATGCGAGAAAGTGTTTTTTTGAGAGGTTTATGAGAGAAAATATAAGGCAGGATAGACAAAGATGTATTATTAATACACTTTCTATTAACAAACCTCTTGATAGAGAGAAACGTTTTATTGTGCAGTCAATTTATGCGTTTGCTTTTTTATAGAGAAATGAACTCCTCACGCAAAATAGAATGCTCCAAACAAATGCATTTTTTGGCACATCATGCTGTTTGAGATAGACATCTCTCAGTGGATGCCTCATTTTACATTGACATTCGTGGAATGGGGATTATTTAAAAATCCTCGTAAGTTTATTAAAATTTTCCTAAAGTTTATAAACTTCACTATGCGCTACCATCTTTACATTTATGAAGGAATATCAAAGTTATACAATATATTGATTTATAATGATAATTTTTTATTTCTCATATTGAACGAAAGCTGCAAATATCATAAGATTTTCTTATTTCAACTTCTTTGATAATGAATCAATCAAAACCATGTTTTTTGTATGTTACAGGCGGAATTAGCGTCTGTGGATAAAAAAATAAAGTAAGGATATGCTTCTTATGAATCGTCTCAAGTGTCAAGAGCTATCACAAATTGAAGGTAGGTACAGTGGTTTAATGGTGCTAGCTTGCTTCTTCACAAGCGTAAAGATGATAGTGCACAAGTGGGGCTGCTATTATTATTCACAGGCGTTGTTGCGAAATGGGCTTGGGTTCTTTAAGAGATGTTTTTTTAAGAAAACCTGTGAATGGCAATCCAAGTATATTCCGTTTGGGATATTTTGTTTTACGTGAGGGGGCGTGAGCCAAAAAAGACAAGTGTTAAATAAAAGCATGATACAATAGGTAATCTCCATTCTTTTAAAGACATTGCTTTAGATGTCTTTGAAAGTCGTAAAGCTAGATTAAAAGGAAATGGCAAGGATGAAAACAGGTTTCTACCCTTAAAACTTCATATTCTTCTCAAATTAGGTTGTCTCCCTGTTTTAGAGATTATACAAACAGAGATGCGCAATATCCTTGCTTCTATTCGGCATACACAAGCTATAACAGCTGAGAAAGTACTAAAGTGTCTTAACATTTGTTTCAAACATACTGCTGCGTTAGGTTTGGATGTTGATTTATAGGCAACACCAAGAGCACACGCTCTCTTAGGAAAACAACGTCATAAAACACAAAACTTTCCAGCAATAGATTGGAGAGAAGTGCCGGTTTTTATCAGACACTTTGCGAAACAACAACCATAACACAACTAGCTTTACATCTACTTATCCTTACAGGTGTTTGCACAAATTCTTTGCGTCATATTTATAAAGATCAAATTGACGATAATATATGGACAATTCGTAGCTCGAGAATATGAAAGGTTTACGTGATACTACAACAAAATTTCGTGTCCTTTTATCATCAGAAGCAATAAAAATGCTAGAACAAGCGTGGTTGCTATTTTGCAATATTTCTTTTTTCTGCAATCGGTTGTGGTTTTCTTACAGCAAATTGTATGGCTCAATATGTAATGTGTAAGAAAACCATTCTGATTAATTGGATATAAGAGGGCTTGAGATGAAGGAATGTTTGGGGAGCATTAAACAAGCGAAAGATGAACTATCATTATAAATTAAGAGATTATTTTTATAGTATAGATGATTAGCTTCAATTTAATAAACCAATTTCACGCATTTTCATTAAAATTGTGTGATTAATTTTACCTGTTACAGGAAGATCAAACATTTGTTGAAACTGTTTTAAGGCTTCTATCGTCTTTTGATCTTCTATTCCTGTGACGATAACCTCCTCATTCCCAAAAATATGTAAAGCTTTTTGCACTTGTATAATATCTTCAACAGAAGGCTCTAAAATAGCTTCTTTTAAGTGTGTCATATTTTTTGTATTTGTTGTTTCTATTTCGCTCTGCTTAATTAATATTGCAATTTCATCTGTTGCAGGATTAGATAGAACATTCTTTTGCATTTTCTGAGCAGTTTGTTGTTTCCATAAAGTAATGGCTCGGCGTGTTTTAGGTCCTTCCAATCCATCTAAAGGTCCATCATAAAGTCGTAATTTTGCTAGTTCTTTTTGCTTTTCCAGCATGCTTGCTGATTGAGGGGGTAAAGGTGAATTTGTGTGGTGATGACTTGGAGAATATACAGAAGTTACACGAGAGAGTTCTTGTGATTTTGCTTTTTTTTCCGATAAAGTAGAGCTCTTCCCTATACTTTGAACGGAGGAAGATTTCATTTGAGTTAAAATATGTTGATGCGGTGTCATTTGCGAAAATAAAGCATTAAATGAAATAAATAAAAAACTAATGCTAAAAATAAGAGATCCAACAAAAAATAAAGTATTTTTTTGTGTATAGAAATAAAGAGTTTTTGCTATCCAAAAAATAAAATGAAAAATTATCAGAAGAAGTGTTATAACAATACTACTATAGTATTTACGGTGTTTTACAGTTTTTTTTTGGGATTTCTTTCGTTTTGTTGTCATTACTTTTATTTTCAGTTGCGTTTATTCTTTACAAAGAAACAAGTATAAATTATTTCTCACTTCCAGTCAGAGGGAAGTGCGTTAGACATTGTTACTTTTTCCTTTCAAACTCCTAAAATGCGCAGCTCCATTATATCAATTTATAACTTGATAAATCAACAAGAGTTCTTGTCAACTTTTATTCATTTCATTTTTTACAAATCTTCAATATGTACAAAGAAAGCACCAAATAATTAACATTTAAGATCATTTTTGGTGCATATGTTTACCTATTATTTAAAATAAAATTGAAAATATTTTCCTATAACGCTAAAAAGATAACAATCATTACCTATTCTTTGTAAGTTACATGTAGAGGGTTACTTATTCATAAACGGTTTGGTAATAATAATTATCTCTTAATATTATTATATTTTTGTATAAATTTCTTCTATTCAATAATTTTCATAAGTATCAATTAAATTGATGTTTATAATGTTATAGAAAAAAATTGGCTTGTGATTTAATCATAAGAGATGCATCTATTTTTTTAATATTTTTATCGACATGTTGATCATTTTCATGACGTTTCAGTAAAAATTTTATAGATAATATAAATACTTTATCGACACTAAAGTCAGAATAATAGAGTTTGACTTTTTTAGCTTTTTCAACTAAAATAAGACGGTGAGTTATTATTTAAAATAAGTATGTACACAATACGAAAAAGAGATTGAACTCTTTGTTTAATCCTTATCTTATCGCTACACTTTCTTGTGGAATAGAAGGTTACAAATGTGAGTTGTACATTTCCTAACTTTTATGCACGATCATGATTATATCTCTCATTTTTTATCATAGTATGTCCATTAATATAATCAGCTTATAAGTGTATAATTGGGATGTTAATTTTTTACTGAACAGACAATGTATCCCATTTTGTACAGCGGCATTGTGCCATATTTATAAAAAAGCCAATGATATAGATCGAATAAATGAATACTCAATTTTATAAAAAGCACATTTTATAAATTTTTTATAAAGAAACAGTGTATAAAATGCTTCTTTTATTGTATTTACCACTGTGGTACATTGATTGCCCATGATACATTTTTTAATCAAATTATCATTTTTTTTATTTTTTATTTTTGTCATTATTTCATTTTTTGTAGCAAATCAAAGCAGTAACCATTCTTCTAGCCCTCAAAATAATGAGATAACAACGAGCGATGCGATTATTGCTTTTAAAGAAGCTTTAAATGACTTAGGAGCATTTTGTGACCGTAATATAGAAGCCTGCAAAGTAGGAAAATCTTTTTTAAGTTCACTTGGTGAACGCGCATATTATGGTGCAAGAGCTGCTTATGAATATTTAGGAAACATCTTAGGGGACAAAAATAATATCAGAGACTTCCCTTAATGTTTCTTACAAAATCAAAATACAAGAGTTCTTACAAAACCATACAATGTTATCTTGAAATAAGGATTTTTAACGTTCTTCGTGTTATTTATGTTAGGAAAATAAATATTTATTTTTTATAAGTGTATTCAAGAATGATTATTCAAACGAAACAGGACTAAAATAATGGCGGAAACAATCGGTAATATCATAGAGAACTTTTCGCTTTTGGATAATTGGGAAGATCGTTATCGTTATGTCATTGAGCTTGGCCATGAATTGCCACCTTTTCCGGAAAGCGCTCGAAACGATGCTCATAAAGTTCCTGGTTGTGTTAGCCAAGTGTGGCTTTTATCTTCACGTAATAACTCAGAAGATCCAATATTGACGTTTCAAGGTGATTCCGATGCTCATATTGTGCGTGGACTCATTTATATACTTCTTGCTTTTTATTCAGGCAAAAAAGCTTCTGAAATTCGCAACTCTGATGCCCAAGAGCTCTTTGAAAAACTTGGTTTAAATGAAAATCTTACGCCACAACGATCAAATGGTCTAAAATCAATGATTAAACGGATTCGTAACGAAAGCTATATATAATCCCCTTGGTAGAAATTGCTATATATACAAAAGTTTCACACAAAACATGTATAATAAAATCAACTTTATACGCGAAACCATTTTTTCACAAAATAAGATTATTTAGTTTTTTTCCGTTTGCTTTTGCGTCCAAGACCCATTTCTTTGGCTAAAGCTGATCGTGTTTTTGCATAATTAGGCGCCACCATAGGATAAGAACTATCTAACTGCCATTTTTCACGATATTCCTCTGGCAACATTCCATAATGTGTCATGAGATGACGCTTTAGAGATTTAAATTTCTTTCCATCTTCAAGGCAAATGAGATAATCAGGAAATACTGAACGCTTTGGATTAACGGCAGGCCTTTGTTTTTCAACTTCGACTTCTGTTAACTCTAGATTTCCTGCCTTACGAAAAGCAGCATGGACATCAGCAATTAAACTTGGCACTTCAGTCGGTCGAATAGAATTATTACTCACGTAGGCAGCAACAATATCAGCAACCAATGTAATAATTAAATTGCTTTCAGTCTCTAAGACTGCACGATGTTCCATTCTTGTTTCCTTTAATTTAATTGAGTAATTCAAAATCGAGATATAGTGCATATACTCATGATATAAAGATCTCATGCACATGAGTTTCATATTGTACAAAAATCTTTTTTGTCAATTCAATTATTCTATAAAACTGCCAAAACACAAAAAAATCAAATAAATACCCTTTTTTTGTCATAATATACAATAAGAAAAACGAAGTTATTATATAGTAAAATATATTTTATCCTATAACATATCATACATAATATACAATACATCATAAATATAAAAAATATAGGATAAAATTTATTTATTTTTTTTGAGAACGTAAAAATAAAATTATTAATTATAAAAAATAATATATAAATTATTATTTTTTGTTTTTAATACTTATAATTTAGTAAGTTTCTTTAATAAATTTTAAATTTATTTTTATTATTTATTTTATTAAATTTAATAATAAAAAACATAATATATTATTACATAATAGTATTATTTATAATATAAAACTATTCATTAAAACGACATAGAATATTTTTATTTTTTTATATGGGAATGACAATAATTTAGATATATTTATACCGTTCTATAAAATTATACGATTATACTGTTTCAAAAAAAATCAATTCTTTTTTTCATAGTTTAATTGTCTTACCAGTCACTTTCATTGTAAAAGTGGTATTGTTCCCCTAGAAAACAATAGCTGTGATATGTAATGAACAGAAAGGTATTAGTTTTAAAAATTATCATGGCGCTATTTTTGCAAGTGAATAGAACTTATAGATTTTTACACTTGCATCAATAATTGTGATTCTAACATATAAACGAAGCTGTTAACATATTTTAATATAGGATTGTGTATGACCCGTACTTCTATAACTCCTCCTAAAGCGTCTAGAATCACTCATAAGGAAATATATCATGGTATTTTTCGTGATGACCCCTATCATTGGCTACGTGCGTCTAACTGGCAAGATGTTTTTAAAAATCCTAACTGTCTTGATCCAAATATTCGACATTATCTTGAAAAAGAAAATGCTTATCAATCAGCTCAAATGGCTGATACAAAACCATTCCGAGATTTGCTTTTTACCGAAATGAAAAACAGGATCCAAGAGAATGATAGTTCTGTTCCTATAAAACATGGTCCTTTTGCTTACGGATTCTCTTATGTTACCGGAGGTCAACAACCACATTATTTTCGGACACCAAGGAATGGCGGAGAAAAAAACGTTTACCTTAATGGTGATGTCTTGGCAGAAGGCAAAGAATATTTCAAATTTGGTTCAGTTCAAGAATCTCCTGACCATATACATGTGGTATGGACCTATGATGACAAAGGCTCAGAATTCTATACAGTTAAAATTCGTAATTTTGAGACATTGTCTGACTGTATGGACACAATTACTGATACATCTGGTCAAATTGTATGGGATGCTAGATCTGAAGGTTTTTTCTATACTAAGATGGATAAAAATCACCGACCTTCAGAGCTCTATTATCACCGATTAAACACTGATCAATCACAAGATAAGCTTATTTTTCACGAAGATAATCCAGGTTTTTTTTTAGATGTAAGCGGCTCTAAGCTTAATGATATTATTTATATTAATATCCATGATCATGAAACATCAGAGATCTGGTTGATTCCTGCTGAGGCACCTTTTACTACTCCCCAATGTGTACGGAAACGACAAAAAGGTATTGAATACTCACTTACAGAAGGTGGTGATGTCTTTTATATTCTGACCAATCTAGATAATGCAAAAGATTTCAAAATTATGGTAGCGCCATATACATCACCACAATCAGAAAATTGGTCTGAGTTTGTCCCACATCAGCTTGGGTGCCTAATATTATCCCATGATGCTTATCAAGATTTTCTTGTCTGGATCGAATATTTTGAGGGGCTTCCACGTATAAAAGTAATGGAACGTACCACTAAACAAGTTAATTCCATTGCTTTTACTGAAGAGGCTTATTCTTTAGGTCTGCAAGGGGTTGCAGAATATAACAGTCCAACTATTCGTTTTTCTTATTCGTCTATGACAACACCTGATCAAGTGTTTGATTATGAGATGAAAAGTCGTAAACGAATGCTTTTAAAAACGCAAATAATTCCCTCTGGGCATAATAAAGATGCATATGTAACACGACGTATTACAGCCATAGCAGACGATGGTGAGAAGATTCCTATTTCACTTTTTTATCACAAAAACACTCCTCTTGATGGTGGTGCGCCTTGTCTACTTTACGGTTATGGTGCTTATGGGATCTCTATTCCTGCCAGTTTCAATAGTAATGTACTTTCTTTAGTAAATAGAGGTTTTATTTACGCTATTGCTCATATTCGCGGAGGAAAAGAAAAGGGAGTAGAATGGTATGAGAAAGGAAAACATCTCTTTAAGCACAATACATTTACAGATTTTATTGCTTGTGGGCGTTACCTTGTAAACAATAAATTCACTTCTCACGACCGGCTTATTGCTCATGGTAGTTCAGCAGGGGGGATGTTGATGGGAGCCATTGCCAATATAGCTCCACAGGATTTTGCTGGAATCGTAGCGAATGTGCCTTTTGTTGATGTCTTAGCGACAATGTTAGATGCTTCATTGCCACTCACACCTCCAGAATGGGCCGAATGGGGGAATCCTCTTGAATCAGAAGAAGATTATAAGCTTATTGCTTCCTATTCACCCTACGATAATGTCAAAGCTCAAAACTATCCCCCTATACTTGTAATGGCAGGATTAACAGATCCTCGTGTAACTTACTGGGAGCCTGCAAAATGGGTGGCAAAATTACGAGACTTAAAAACAGACGATAATGCAATTTTATTACGTATTAATATGGATTCAGGGCACGCTGGTGCAGCTGGACGTTTTTCAAAGCTAGAAGAAGTTGCCTATATTTATGCATATATTCTAAAGATAGCAGGAAAAGACTGTTTCTAATCCATAATATCTTTGTTTGAAAGTCCCTGATAATTTATTGGATTATAAGGACTTTCATACACTAAAAAATTATTTAGATAGCTTAAAATTCACATTCTTCATAAAGTTTCAAAACATAGTCCCAATTAATTAGATGGTCTACAAAGGATTCGAGGTACTTCGGTCGAGCATTGCGATAATCAATGTAATAGGAATGTTCCCACACATCGACACCTAAAATAGGTCGAGCATTGTGAATTAAGGGATTTTCGCCATTCGGCGTTTTCATAATTTCAAGCTTGCCATCTTTAACAGCAACCCACGCCCATCCAGAACCAAATTGTGCGACGGCAGCAGCAATAAAGTCAGCGCGGAATTTGTCGTAACCACCTAGATCAGCCTCGATAGCTTTTGCTAACTTTTCAGGAAGTTTTTGACCACCACCATCTTTTTTCATCCAAAGCCAAAAGTGGTTATGATTGTAATACTGTGCTACATTATTAAACAAACCAATATTTTTTCCAAAACTTTTTTTAACAATATCTTCAAGGCTTTCATTTTCTAAGCTTAACTCTTTCACAAAATTATTGGTGTTGGTAAGATAAGCAAGGTGATGCTTATCATGATGATATTCAAGCGTTTCGCGGGACATATAAGGCGAAAGGGCATCGTAATCATAAGGCAACGGGGGCAATTCAAAAGCCATTTAAAAATCTCCTCGATTCTAATTGTTAAGCTTATTTCATAAGCCTAATTTGCCATTTACCGAATTTAAAAGCAAATGTTGAATACCTATTTATATGAAATTAGTTTTAATGTCTTTCTTTTTGTAAAAGAAGCTTTTAGGAAATGTATGCTCATCAATCAAAAAGGGCATTGGTCTACGTAAAGATTGCTTCTGAAGATTTTTTACATCTATGAATGGGCTAAATATCATATCTTTTGAATAAAAAGTAAATGGAAATAGCTATTATTCTTTGTTTATGTATCTCTATTTTTTTAATGCCAGATGAAATGTTTTTAATTTTTGCAAAACTCTTCTAATCTATTGGTGTATCATAGTGTTTGCAACAGAATATTAAGTGTTATTTTTTAGGAGATATTTTTCAATGTGCTTGATTTCATTTTATGGCGCTACCCATGCATAATATAATGTAAAAACCAGTGGATATTACCATCTTTACGCTTAATGAAAGAGCGCAGCAGCGCTATCATATACTTTACCGGTCGCCAATGTGGTGACAGATTTTGTCTTAAATTGAGCAAGATGAGATTTTAATATATCAAGAAAAGCAAATCATATGCTAATTTATTAGATACATGAGTAAACTACAAGATTTTCATTTTCTGTTCCTAGAAAATTAATACAAAGAGCAAAATAATTGGTGGATAAATGGTTTTTTACTTATGTTAAAAGCACAACTGTATATCAGTTTCTGCTACAAACTTATATTGATGCAATACCATACAAGATTTAGAAACTTTATGATAAAAAAGTAAGGTCTTTGATTTTCAGATATTGCGTCCAATCACAGGAATCGCTATAAGGTGCAAGAGTAGCTATAAAGCGTGTTTTTTTGGGGTATAGCCAAGCGGTAAGGCACCGGTTTTTGGTACCGGCATTCCCTGGTTCGAATCCAGGTACCCCAGCCAATATTTAATAAAATCAATAGGTTATATATAAGTTCGGGAGTTTTGATTCCGCTGATTCTTTTAACTTATTTTCCACCTATCCCTAACTTTTTTATAGCTTATACTCAATCGTTTTATCTAGATAACTGGATTTGCTAGCAGGGCGCTTGACTCTTATTTTTATTAATCGTATAGTTATGATATACGATAAGGGGCGGTAATGGCAATTGTGAGTTTCAAACATAAGGGCTTAAAATTATTTTATACAACAGGTTCCACAAAAGCTATTCGACCAGATCACGTAAAAAAATTACGCGTTATCTTGACAGCTTTAACAAGCGCTACGACGCCTGAAATGTTGAGAGCACCTGCTTTTAAAATGCATCCTCTTAAAGGTGAACTTACAGGATACTATTCTATATGGGTGAATGGAAATTGGCGTGTTACTTTTCGCTTTATAGGAGCAGATGTAGAGCTTGTTGATTATCAAGATTACCATTGATGAAAGGAACGAAAACAAATGATGCATAACCCCGCACATCCGGGCGAAGTTCTAAAAGTAGCTTTCTTAGAAGAAATGGGGATAACAATACAAAAATTAGCTGATCATCTCCATATGACAAGAGCTTCTCTATCAAGAGTGATTAACGGACATGCCTCTATGAGTACCGAACTTGCAGTGAAATTAGAATTAGCTGGTTTTAGTAAAGCAAAATTTTGGCTGGATATGCAAACGAATTATAATTTATGGCAAACAATGCAACAGACACAACCACCTATTTCTCCTCTGGTTTCTGATGCACCTCAAACGCCGCATTAATTTCATGCATAATTTTGACGGGGCTTTGTTTATATTCTTACTGTCAACCATGCCCCGAACCTTTTTGTAGCTTTTTGATTGCTTCTATTGCAAGCCGTTTTCTATCAGCTGTTTTGGTATAAAGGGATGCCATTTTATCTTCTGTCCAGCCAAAAAGCGCTTTCATTTGCGAAACTGTCGCACCAGCATTGGC
>NZ_JBHILZ010000078.1:0-818 GCF_042193725.1 Bartonella sp. OT172YNZD
CATCAATTTTATGTGGACTGGCTGAATTTCCAATCCTTTGAAGAAGAGTTTTCTGCCTCATGGGTTTGTATGGAGCGTTTTGGCAGGTCCCCCAGTTTGCAATTTACCGGCTATGGGAATGATGCAAAGACCATTCATGGGGTTTGGTTTCCAGAAGAGTTTGGTGACCGTGTAGCCATTGATGCCCTCACCACAACGATTCAAAGAGCCAAGCCGGTCCAGATGCTTCGTTGGATCAATGATACCACTTATAGTGTCCTTCTTCATGGACCCGTGGTGATCACCACGATCAATAAAGACCACGACTATATCAGTCGTTCTGGTCAATCCCAGCGCATCCGCTATTCCATTACGCTCTTGCCCTTTTTTAATGGCGGAAAACCGCAAGGACAATATCAAGTGGGACAAACCCAAGTGGGGCAATATCAGGTGGAGCAAACGCCATGAAGATACCAGAAAAGCATGTGGTTGTAGAGCTAGAGGATATGAGCTTAGACCTCCTCTGCTTTCACCATGCCATGGCTGTGTTAGGGGACCGCATCCAAGTTGGGGCACTAAAGGGCTATTGTGAAGCCACATTGGAAGCCAATCCAGAAATTGCCAAATATGGTGTGTTTTTACCGCGCGGCTTAACGGTTACTTTGCCTGAATTTGTGTTGTCTAATCCCCAAAGCATGGTGAAGCGGTTATGGGATTAATACGCACACACCCCTTTATTGTGGTCAAGGTGGGAGACAAACCTGTTCATGAGGTTTTTTACCAGCGTCTTTTAACCGCAACCATTACGGACCATGCCGGCAATGAAGCCGATACATTTG
>NZ_JBHILZ010000079.1:0-802 GCF_042193725.1 Bartonella sp. OT172YNZD
TTTTTGGAACTGAAAATACCCATGAAGAGGACATTCTTGCTGCCGCTAAAGCGGCTAATGCACTTGAATTTATTCAAGCTTTACCAGACGGCTTGGATACGCAAGTAGGAGAACGTGGTACCATGCTTTCTGGGGGGCAAAAACAACGCATTGGTATTGCACGGGCAATTCTAAGAAATGCACCCCTGTTACTGCTTGATGAAGCAACATCCGCTTTAGATGCAAACAGTGAAAAGTTAGTGCAAGATGCCTTAGAAGGATTGATGCAAAATCGTACAACCTTGGTCATTGCACATCGTTTGGCAACAATTTTAAAAGCTGATCGTATTCTCGTAATAGTAGATAAAGGCTCTCTTGTGGAAGAAGGAACCCATGCAGAACTTGTGGCAAAAAATGGCGTCTATGCCTACTTGGTAAAACTCCAATTTTCACCCGAATAAGTGATCATTATAAAGAGAAGTATCTTCAAGGGCATAAACAGTACTCTTTTCAGATAGGTTTATCAATTTGAATCTCTCATGAAAACAAGAGGGGAAAGCATTGAGATGTTTTTCTTTTTAAAGTTTTAACGGACTGTTTTTTCTGCGTGAGATGGAGCATTTTTATAAAAATACTTTATCGGTATACAGAATATAAAATGATACCCCGTTAATCTCTATGGACTATGAAGATGTGCAAGGGGTTCTCTTCATAACAGCACCGTCACGTTGATTTATAAGGATAATTCATTATTTTCCATGAGAGATCATGAATACCATAGGATTGTCTCATGTCAAACCATCATAGTGAATCAAACAAAACC
>NZ_JBHILZ010000080.1:0-802 GCF_042193725.1 Bartonella sp. OT172YNZD
TTCCAGCATCATGCTATAGGATAGGACAACGGCTTTGGAATCTGTGTTCGCAGGGACTCTCATGCTTGAGAGTAGGAAAGAAGCTTGCTCAATTTGCTTAACTGAAGCTTTCACAGAAAGCAACGCTTGTAGACGATTGCAAGCATCTAAGGTTTGCGCTTCCTCCTGTTGCGTCAATGCGCTCCCAACTTTCAGCGTCAATGGATACCCCGGACTGATCATTTCCATAATCTTCTCCAGATGAAAGATGATCTCTGAGTTCGTTGAAGCCTTCTGCAAGCTGTTCTGTGAAAGTTTTCTGAGGGAATTTGCCATGATAACCTCTAAGTGTTTGTGTTTGTTTCTTGGATAGCGCTCCATACTCTGGATGTATAATCCAGTTTCGCCATGTCGCCGGCCAATCTGTTTTGTTTGCATTTGCTCCGGATTTTGCCAGCCAAAAATTTCTGAACCATTCGACTTCTAACAGCGCCTCATCATGGGTTAAGCCTTTATCGATTGCGTCTTGCAAATTAGGTTTGAAATCATCTGGCAATCGACAGCCCCGATTAGCTTTTGACCGCTTGGCTTTTTTCGGAATACTTGTCTGCTCGTGAATGGGAGGTTGGTTATCTTCTATCGTTTCGTTTTGCTCTGATTGGCTTTCAACAGCATCAGCCTCGATTGGCTCTTGAACCAAATCGGTTGTTTCTAAATCTTCAAAATCAGTTTCTTTTTTTGCTAACACGATAGTGTTAGTTTTTTTATTATATATGTTATTGTTATTGTACCCTCTTGAAGAATCTTGAAGAAGTCTTGAAGA
>NZ_JBHILZ010000081.1:0-792 GCF_042193725.1 Bartonella sp. OT172YNZD
CTGCCTTTAAGCTCGTTAATGTGATGTCGGGAGCTAAATCAAATTTTACTTTATTGTCTTCTTTCCCTTTTGTTATACTCAGGTTACTACTTCCAGACGATAAATCTACTCCGTTGTTAATGTCAACACTTGTACCACTTGCACCTTCAACAGAGAGTTTCCAAGTTTTGCTCGCCAACTCTGTTACGGCTTTCAGCTGTGCAACATTTACTGCATCACGATCATTAATACCAGCCGCTACCCCTGTAATCTGCCGCGTCATATCATCGTCAACATTACCGACAGAAACTGGAGCATACCCCTTTGTAGATTGCCATTTGCTATCTTTACTTGTTGAGCTTTCTCCAGTTCTAGGGTCATAGCCCGCTTCAGCATCTTCCCTACCAAAAATGCGAGAATTATAACCCAAAGCGACTCCCCCAGCCGCTCCCATAATAAAAGTACTGCTACCTAAAGCAGTTGATTTTCTACTGCGCGATACTGCATTCCCTCCAACAATAATCGAGTAATCTTCATCAGCTTCAGAATGTATCCCTATAACAACGGACCACTCTTTTTTAGCTTTAGCAGCATCAAGGAAGCACGAGCCAGCAGTACCACATTTTGTAGTCTTACCTATTGCAACACTTTTATATGCAGCCTTAGCACCATCACCATACGTAAGACCTGTATCAAAATCTCTTACCTGACGTTGCATTCCTGCATTTCCATCCCTCAGCAGGTCAGACACATTCACAGGCATTGTAACAGGTATTGCATTCTCACTATTGTAAGCAAACTGTTGGATGGTAG
>NZ_JBHILZ010000082.1:0-787 GCF_042193725.1 Bartonella sp. OT172YNZD
CTTGGACAGAGAAGCCTGTGCGGCTTTATCTGATTGCCATTCAAGATCTTTATTCGGGCAAGATTTTATCGTGGCGCTTATCGGATGCTGAGAGTTGGGAAATCGTTCGTTTGGTGATTGGGGATATGGTGGAAGCTTATGGCATACCGGAGCGTATGACCTTGGATAATGGGCGTGCCTTTACCAGCAAATGGATTTCTGGAGGTGTGCAAAACCGCTTTCGTTTTAAGATTAAGCCGGATGATCCGCAAGGGCTTTTGACGAGTTTGGGTGTGCAATTGCAATGGACCACCCCTTATAGCGGACAGTCTAAACCGATTGAGCGGGCATGGCGTGATCTGGCAGAAGCGATTTCTAAACATCCCTTTTGTGCGGGGGCTTATACGGGCAATAAACCGGATGCCAAGCCTGAAGATTATGGCAAGCGCGCGATAGGATTTGAAGCGTTTAAAGCCCATGTTGGTGCGCAAATTTGTGCCCATAATGCGCAAGCGGGGCGTAAGGCGGTTAATTGTGCGGGGCGCAGTTTTGATGAGACCTTTACTGAGAGCTTGCAAGCAGAGGGGACGATAGTTCGGCAAGCAACGGCAGCACAACGGGCTTTATGGCTTTTAACCTCTGAGGCATTGCGTGCGCAAAAGGGTACGGGCGAGATCCATTTTTATGGCAATCGTTATTGGGCGCGGGCGTTGAATGAGCATGCGGGGAAAAAGGTGATTGTACGCTTTGATCCGGATAATTTGCATCAAGATTTACGGGTTTATGATTTGAATAATCGGTTGCTTTG
>NZ_JBHILZ010000083.1:0-767 GCF_042193725.1 Bartonella sp. OT172YNZD
TATTTTATTGATGAACGTTTAGGCCGCTTAATCCCCTCAATGGAAAAGCTTCGGTCTAAATGACGTGCTCCCCGTTCTGTTAATGCCGCAAGAAAAACCGAACCTACCTGTTTTAATGTGACAGCACCTTGATCTTCCATAAAAGCCAGCTCATTATGCACAAAATCGCGATCGCGCCTGATGCCATAACTGTATAAAAGCCGCTCAATCATCGCACTCGATAAAGTTTCACTGCGCTCACAAGCAAGCCCTTTTAAAATAATCAACCGCGCTTCTTCACGGATGATTTTATCCATATCTGCTTTCATTTCTTGGCATTCTCCAGTAAAAACTCTTGCAAACGCTCACCTATCGCTGCCACCGGTTGTAATTGCGCAGAAAGCGTGTTGAGACGACCATCTAAACGTTCCAGATTCACTTCCAATCTTTGCAGCGCATCACGATCAGGCAAAAAATCCATCTCTGTTTCTAACTTTTGCACACGCTCTTTAAGCGCCGTGATATCTTTCAGCATTTCCCGCGCACCGGAAGAAAAATAGGCTCTCAAAACCCCACAAATCGCAATAACCGATAACAATAAAGACAACCAGCCATTGGCAACACTGATATCCAAGTTCACTTAAAAGTCCCCTCTCTTGTGCCTAAAATCGCCCTCTCCGCAGCTTTTCTGCGCTGTTCACAAATCAATAAAGCAGCACGATCACGCCCCCAATAGTGCACCACTTCGCGCGCATTCAAAGCACGCTCTGGCAATAAAGCTGGGCGGG
>NZ_JBHILZ010000084.1:0-763 GCF_042193725.1 Bartonella sp. OT172YNZD
TTGTGCTGTTCTTTGTTCCATCTCACACCGCCGTTTCTTGTTGAGTTGGAGCATATTCAATATCTTGGACGTGAATATATTCGGCATCTTGTATAGGCGCCTCTATTTGCTTTTGTTGTAGGAAAGATTGTTCTTTTTCATGCTGTCTCTTTTGCAAAACATCCAAAATCCTTTGTGCTACTTCATCAGGAAGATCTTCAAGCTTTTGGACTCGTCCATACTCAAGGACTTTTTCTTCTTCTGTTTGAGTGATGTTTATTAATTGTTTGATTTGCGTAAGCACATCATAAGAAACTAACTTCGTTTGTACGTTATGGTTTGTTTCATTGATACGTTTTGCTTCATCTTCTTCATAAATACCGGAAAGCCCGAAAGCATAGCGAGCACATTGTATAGTGGCTTTATGGCGCAACATACGTGCTGGATATTTTTTCCAAGGTTCACTTTTGTCTTGTTCGCATTCTTTGAGATATTCGGTGACTTCGATAGGGTCTTTAATGCCTTTGAGACGAATAGCACATTTGATAGCAATGAGATTCCCGTCTTTATCGAGTTGATCTTGAAAGGTCATGCCATCAAAGTCAGGATTTGATTTGATGATCTTTATCCAACCGTCGATAGAAACAACGGGTATGATGCCGCCGCCTTTTTTAGGGAGAGCATAGATTTCTTTTGTTAAAGGGTTAAGTCCATAAGTATTGGCAACAAAAAGAAAAACGGCAAATTCTGCATCAGTGATGGCATTAGAATTTTTATCTCCAAT
>NZ_JBHILZ010000085.1:0-757 GCF_042193725.1 Bartonella sp. OT172YNZD
GGATCTTGCTCTTGAGGAAAAGTACTCGCCTGCCAAATATCAAAACCACTCTGATGATCAAAGACATGACTTTTTGAAAAGGGCTGTTCAGCCATTTTTAACCCCCAACACCTGCGCACGTATAGCCCGCGCTGTTTCTTCTGAGAGCCCCGCCGCTGCTGCTGCCACATCAACCGCTTTACTTGCTTTAGTGGTAAAATCCTTCTCTAATCTTTGCCGTCTGGTGGTCGACAAATGTTCAGCCGCCAAAACCCCTTTGAGCGCATTGGCTAATTCTTGTGCTGCTTTTGGCGAAAGGTTTTTCCCACTGCTCAACGTTGAAAAAATCAACTCCTTAATCGCTGCCGCCGTCAAAAGAGTGATATTATCAGAAGCTTTGGCATCAAAACGCTTGGAAAGGCTTGCGGCAATTTCTCTTGTCTGTTCTAGGCGCCGTGACATCACGGCTAGCCGCAAAGAATAACGATTAAAACTCGAAAAGGAGGGTATAGAAAAGCTTAAACCCGTTTCCTTTCGTAAAGCCTTCAAAGCTGCTTTAAATTCATCATAAATGGCTTTTTGCGTCTTTTCACGCCCGTTTAAAGCCTCAGCCGCCTCTGCAATGATTTGATCACAAGCTTGCGGCAATAAATCAATCGCCGTTAAACGTCCACGCCCGACCTTGCGCATCCTTCACCTCATATTTTATTGATGAACGTTTAGGCCGCTTAATCCCCTCAATGGAAAAGCTTCGGTCTAAATGACGTGCTCCCCGTTC
>NZ_JBHILZ010000086.1:0-745 GCF_042193725.1 Bartonella sp. OT172YNZD
CTGATGGCGATATTACTGATGAGTCCTATAAGACTGTAGCGGATGCTTTTTCGAGTGTTGGTCATTCATTCAAGAGCGTTTATGATGAGATTAACACCATGATAAGTGATAGTCTTGTTAAGCAAGAAGACAAGACTAATCGTATTACCATTGGAGCAGAAAAAGATGGTGCTGAAATCAGTATTGTAAACAAGAGTAAAGAGGACCGAATTCTTTCAGGTGTCAAGGCAGCTGTGAATGGTAATGAAGCTGTTAACAAGGGTCAGCTTGATGAAAGTTTAAAAGAGCTTTCTAACAATCTTCAGTCAGATGATTCAGCAGTTGTTCATTATGATAAAACAGATGAAGAAAATGGCGCCATTAATTATACGAGTGTGACTTTTGGAAAAGGTAAGAATTCGGCTGCTGTTGCTCTTCATAATGTTGCAGATGGTGAGATTGTGAAAGGATCACATGATGCAGTCAGTGGTGGACAGGTTAATACCCTCTCAGAGGATGTAGCGAAGTTTTTGGGTGGCGATGCTTCCTTTAGCAGCGGTTCTTTTACGGGCCCGAATTATCATTTATCTCAAGTTACTGAAGATGGAGATATAACCCCAACAGAGTTTAAGAATGTAGGAGAGGCTTTTGAGGGTCTTGATACAAACATTAAGAATGTGAATCAACGGATTAAGGAAGTTACGCAAGGAGTTGCGCAGGATTCTTTGTTGTGGAGCAAGGAAGAAGAATCCTTCCTAGCAAAACA
>NZ_JBHILZ010000087.1:0-742 GCF_042193725.1 Bartonella sp. OT172YNZD
CTTCCAATTTGTCTGCTTTTGAGTATGGGTATGGAGCCGAACTCGATTATACTGCACTGGAAGCAGGTATTTTACTAAAGGAAATTGAAAGTTTGTACAGCCGTACATTCTTTGGGATGATGGGAACCTATGGAAGCCTCTCTCTACAGCCTCAAAATGTAGCACAAAGTAAAAAGAGCACATTTGATAAATGGTCTGTTGCTGCTTATGGAAGTCTCCAGCATGATACCGGTTTCTACATGGATGGAGTATTCTCTTATGGTCTGTTTAGGGGTGATGTTCTTACCCTTGCACGAGGCAAGGTTGTAGCGTTAAAGGGTAAACAGTTTAGCGGTTCTTTAACGAGTGGCAGAACGTTTGCAACAGGGTATAAAGGTGTTATTTTTGATCCGCAGATTCAGGTTGTTTATCAGCATCTTCAGTTTAATCCAGCATATGATGTTGATAATATTGATGTTGATTTAGGGAATTTTCATCAATGGGTGGGGCGTGTTGGTGGGCGTTTAAGCAAGACACTTAATGTTTCTGAAGAGGGACGTGTCGTTTCTTTTTATAGTAAGCTTTCTTATTTGCATAGTTTTGAAGATAAGCAATTTGTTTCTTTTAAAAACGATTTCCAATTAGGTTTTTTTGGTTCTTTTTTGGAAGCAGGTCTTGGGTTTAATGCTCGTCTTTCTTCAAAACTTTCTCTTTATGGAGATTTAACTTATCAGCATAAATTTAAGAAAGTTGGTTTTTCTGG
>NZ_JBHILZ010000009.1:0-25600 GCF_042193725.1 Bartonella sp. OT172YNZD
TCATTATTTTCCATGAGAGATCATGAATACCATAGGATTGTCTCATGTCAAACCATCATAGTGAATCAAACAAAACCATGTCTGCAGCGCTAAGACGGCGAAGTCCAGCAACTTCCATCATTACTTGCGCAATTTAATAAAAGATAAGGTTGTGTGATGAGGGATATCTAGATGGCGATGCTGCAAAGTTGAACTTTTTAGCATTGCCTTTAAAAAGACACTATTTCTGAGGTCTAAATGCCTTTTTTGAGGGTGTTTTCTAGTTTGATGCGAATGTGTTCATTTCCGGCAATGATATTTTTTTTGCGAAATATATTGTTACCACCTTCTTTATCGGTGACAAAACCACCGGCTTCGCGAACCATCAATATTCCAGCAGCCATATCCCAAATTTGCAGGTTATCTTCCCAAAAGCCATCGGTTCGGCCAGAAGCAACATAAGCTAAATCAAGAGCAGCAGCACCAAAACGGCGAAGTCCGGCAACTTCCGCCATAACATTTCGTAATTCAATAAGATAGGTTCCATGATTTGGTCGACCAAAATGAGGCATTCCTGTGGCAATGATACAATCTTCTAGTCTGCGACGAGCAGAAACGCGACAGCGTCGGTCATTAAAAAAAGCACCACACCCGCGTTCTGCAGTAAAGAGTTCATCATTTACGGGATTGTAAATGACACCACCAACGATTTTTCCTTGACTTTCTAAGGCAATGGAAACAGCAAAAAAAGGAATGCCATGGAGAAAATTTGTCGTGCCATCTAAAGGGTCAACAATAAAACGGTGTTGTGAATCTTCTCCAATGATTTCTTCAGACTCTTCCATCAGAAAACCAAATTTGGGGCGCGCTTTGCTTAATTCATTGAAAATAATTTTTTCCGCTTTGCGATCTGCTTGGCTGACATAATCTGCTGGTCCTTTCAAAGACACTTGCAAATTTTGCACTTCACCGTAATCACGTACCAACGAGCGTCCTGCTTTCATTGCAGCTTGCACCATGACATTCATGACTGCAGAATGGGCCATTTTTTATTCCTTTATTTATCTTTTTCATTTGCACGACGCAAATAAATCAACTCATTGGTGTCTACAATGATACGTTCACCAGCATTCATAAAGGGGGGAACAAGAATACGAATCCCGTTTTCAAGAATGGCGGGTTTATAAGAGGAGGTAACCGTTTGTCCTTTGATGGCAGGATCGGCTTCTGCAATCGTGACAGCAACTTGATCAGGAAGTGAGATGCCAATAGGCTTTTCTTGATAAAGTTCAACTGTGACAGTCATCCCATCTTGGAGAAAAGCAGCACGTTCACCAACAAAATCCTTTTGGAGTTCAAGTTGTTCATAAGATTCTGAATCCATAAAGACCAAAGCATCCCCTTGTTGATAAAGAAATGTGAAATCCTTTTGTTCAAGGCGCACGCGTTCAACGGTCTCAGCAGCGCGAAACCGTTCATTAAGTTTTGTACCATCAATCAAATTTTTCATTTCAACTTGGTTAAATGCACCACCTTTTCCTGGTTTTACAGCGTTGCATTTAACAGCAACCCATAAGCTTCCTTGATGTTCGATCACATTACCAGGGCGAATTTCATTGCCATTAATTTTCATCGTTTCTATCCAATTCTATTCTTGCAAAAAGAACTCTCTTGTTGTCTTTATGGCGCTTTTCTTTGCTGCCTTTAACAGTCAAGCTCTTTTGTTATTTTCGGGCTAAAATCCCTTTGATTAACCTTGCTGTTCTCTCATGGTCCTGTGTGCTCTTTATGGGCTTTCTCCTGCTTTTTGCAAAGAGAAAAGCTTAAGTAAAAAAGGACCTTTATGTATTTTGCTTTTCAGTTCTTTGCAAGACCATAAAAAGCGCTCAGACGCAAGCTTTTTAAAAATTTGCACAAAAATTTTTTAGAATTTTTGGGGAAATTTATCCCGTTGTGTCGTAAAATATCATCATTGATGGCAATAATATAATTGATGGTAATGATATAAGTTCCCTAAAACCATAAGGTGTTTTTAATTAAGAATATGTGATGAAATGTGAATACGGAGTTTATTATGAGTGTCTCATGGGATAGAGCGTGGTGTGTGTGTTATCGTAGGGTGTTCGTTTGTATTCTTATCAGAGATCAGCTGTAAAAAGGCTTTCTGTTTTATCGAGGTTAGGACTCTAAATTTTTTGAGCAGCAGGTATTCTTCTGTACTTGATGCGATTTCATCATGAGAGTACGGGGGCTGTTGTTTTGTTAAGATATCAGCATAGAAAAAGAGAAGTGGAACATTTGAGATAGCGGCAATTTCTTTTAAACGCCCTGTGCTGACACGATTTAAGCCGTTTTCATATTTCTGGATTTGTTGGAAAGTGACACCTAAATGTTGACCTAATGTTTTTTAAGACATTTTAAGCATTTTTCGTCTCAAACGAATTTTTTTGCCAATGAATTTGCCACTGAAAATGTCGTTATAAGGATTTTTACCAAGACCCTAGAAAATGCTACACGGGATATAGAAAACTCTTCAGCTGCTTCAATCACAGATAATCCAAGTTTTGCATTTACATCTTCGCGTAATAATTCGCTAGGGTGTGGGGCATTTTTCATTATTTTTTAGTATTCTTCTTTCCTTAAATCTTAAAGCTATAATTTACACTATTTTGTATTGTCACAATCTATAATAAAATTTATCCATTTTGGCTAAAAATGAGGGTTTTTATTGAGATGCAAATCTCTTTGCCTTTCGCAAGAGCTTTTAAGTCTTTACGTGTAAAATATAGAGAATGTTTACATTAAATAGCGGGTTCATCTGGGATGAGTATTTATATAAGAACGCGGCTCTCCGTTCACGTTATACTGAAAAAGAGACACTATAGTGCTACTATTTAATCTTATTCTATAACTCAAAATCACACCCATGTTTTGTTGCTTTTGGGGTTGATCTGTATAGATCACATTATATCCATTCTGTTGCAACAGATTGATAAATAAAGGAGTAAAGTTGTCTGCTGTATTATTTTTCTTTATAAGAAGTGTGGTTGTCGCGGGTGGTAAAAACCCTTTGTTACCGCTAATAAATTTGTTAGCGACTAATTGTGCCTGACGCTTTGTAAGACTTTGATCAACATAATTTGATGAATAATTGCCTACAGATGCGCAACCAGCCACCAACACAACCGGTGACAGCAATAAATATTTTAACATCTTTAATTCCCCTTACTTATTGTTGCTCTTTATTTGCGAAGCTCCTCTTCCAGAAATAAGAGCAACTTTACTTATAGCCATTAACAACATATCGGTATCTAATCAATCAGTTAATTAATCAATGAATAATGGTTTCAGCTGTAAAGGTTGCTTGAAGTGCTTCTGGTGGCGTATATTTTAATAAACAGCTGCTTTTAGTGATTATGATAAAAAAGCAATTTTTTGCGTTTGCATGTTAAGATCATATCCTCGATCACTATTATAAAATGATGTGTTAAGTGTTATTCCAGATTGATCAAAAAAATTTTCAAGCATTGCTTTTTGAGGGCTATCTTTTTTTAATACGTATGAATGCTTATCCTTTTTGCTGTAAAATACTATCGTTTGAGGTGTGGTGCTATAAGGCATCAAATTTTGCACATGTGATGTTTTTATGAGAGTGTGTGGTGAATATTTGAGGGAGAGCTTGTCCGGATAATCTTGTGAAATGAACCACATAAAATGGGAAGCTAAAAGAGTTCTGTTCTGAGAAGACGGATTGTTTCCCAACTGGATAGGGAAGGGGCTTCTGTCCTTTGAGGGGTGGGAGGCAAGTCAAGAATAGAGAGTGTAGCGCCCTATATTATGATGTTAAAAGCTTTCATTTTGATCAGAGAGTAATTGTAAAATGGCTCTTTGTTTTATCGAGGTTAGAACTCTAAATCTTTTGAGCAGTAGGTATTCCTCTGTACTTGATGCGATTTCATCATGAGGGTACGGGGGCTGTTGTTTTGTGATGATATCCGCATAGAAAAAGGAAACCGGAATATTTAAGGTATCGGAAATTTCTTTTAAACGCCCTGCGCTGACACGATTTAAGCCGTTTTCATATTTCTGGATTTGTTGGAAAGTAACACCTAAATGTTGACCTAATGTTTTTTGAGACATTTTTAGCATTTTTCGTCTCAAACGAATCTTTTTGCCAATGAAAATGTCATTATCAAGATTTTTGGCTCGCATTTTAAAGCCCCCGCCGGTTGCGAGCGCCCTCGCGTTGGTATTCCGGGAGTCTAAAAACACTGACCTCGAATCAGCATTTTGCTTTTAGTGCTTAAAGCACCTGGACATAGCAAAATCTCCCGGAATTCCGGGACACCCGCAAAGCGGGGTAAATTTATGTACGAGGTTTCGGGTTTTTAGAGCCCTATTGGTCGTTGCGTATGCGACCAAAACATCTTTTAATTCATAAAGTAATTTTAGGAAATTTACAATAAAAAATAGCTTTTTACTGAGAGTCGGCGTGTTTTTCGTCCAAGAAAAAAGAATGAAAAAATAGAGCTTTCGGAATTTTCGGGATAGCCTAGCTCTTTTGCTTATTGGATATTGTTTGCTTAAGCAAATGATACCAGTGCGTTTTCTTTGCCAATGAAAATGTCGTTATCAAGATTTTTGGCTCGCATTTTAAAGCCCCCGCCGGTTGCGAGCGCCTTCGCGTTGGTATTCCGGGAGTAGTAAAGTACTGAGTTCTATCAGCATTTTGCTTTTAGTGCTTAAAGCACCTGGACAGTGCAAAATCTCCCGGAATTTCTATAAATTTTATCTTTTTGAAGCAGAGAGGAGTATTTTAAAAAACAGGAAGGAGCTTTATTGCTTCTTTGTGCGCTTTTTCTAGTTGTGTCTTGTCCATGCCTTGGAGCATTATTTCAAGATCAGGAGCTTGCATTTTTGCTTCCTTTGCGAGCATATACCATGCCGCTGCCATTATTATATCGCCTTTTGTTCCTGTGCCGTCTCGATAAAGCCTTGCAAGGGAAATCTGTGCTGGCGCAATCATGTTGACGGCATTTCTGTGAAGTAAATGAAAAGCACGGGAAAAATCTGTTTCTCCTCCACGCCCCTGTATAAGCCATTGTGCTAAATGAAGTTGAGCTTTTAAGTGGTTGTTTTCAGCCGCTACCTCCATGAGCTTGCGGGCATTGCGATCATCCTTTGGTCGTTTTAACGTGCCTAAGGAAAGAATTTTTGCAGCAGAAAAAGCAGCTTCAGCATCCCCAAGAGCAGCACCTTTTAAGTACAATTTTAAGGCTTGCTCGATTGCTTCATTTTCACGACTTTGGGAAGAAACACCGGGGAGAGCTTGTTTTTCACGTGAGGCTTTATAAAGAAGCAGTTGTCCATAATAAAAATAGGCTTCCTTGACGCCTGCATTGACAGCTTTTTGAATGAACTGTTCACCAAGTTCTTGATTTTGTTTTATAAAGTGACCATCAAACAACATAAGTCCATAGCGTAGTTGTGCTTGGGGTTCTCCCTGTTTTGCAGCG
This sequence comes from Bartonella sp. OT172YNZD, assembly GCF_042193725.1. Taxonomy (NCBI): domain Bacteria; kingdom Pseudomonadati; phylum Pseudomonadota; class Alphaproteobacteria; order Hyphomicrobiales; family Bartonellaceae; genus Bartonella; species Bartonella sp. OT172YNZD. Next base: position 5,496 of record NZ_JBHILZ010000009.1, read on the forward strand.
CGTTCAAACCATAAAGCAGCACGCGCACCGTCAATAGGAACAGCACATCCTTCCATATAAATTCGGGCAAGAAGAGTTTGGGCAAAAGGATCATTTTTTTCAGCACGTCGGAGTGCTTCACGAAAAGCTTTTAAATAATAACCTTGGATGTAATAGTCATAGGCTTGGTCATAGTCTCCAGCTTTTAAGGGCTGAAAAGGTTCTTGTGTGTTTGAAGATTCTTGAATCGTATTGAAAGAGCCTTCAAAACTTGAGAATTCTTCAGTGTTTCCACCTGAATTTACAGCAGAACTTGTAAGCCCAATCATTCCTAAGATAAGCAGCTTAACACTTCTCTTGACCATGGTGTTTTCTCCTCATTACCGATCAGAATTTTCACATTTTTCTTTCATCATTACAAGCCGTATAAGAATTTCATTTCTATATTATTTTTTATCTCTCAGTTTTTCGTCTTAGTTAAGGTAGGGTTGGGTAAGTTTAAAAAAAATAGCATAAATGTTGACGAGAGCCAGACTGTTTAAAACAGTTCTGTTAAAAATAATAATGATGAAGGGTTATCGTGTGTAAAGATGCTTATCTTCCATTATATTAACGGCTCCTTCCCCTAAAATGAAAAAAGGCTTGCAATGGAGGTTGCTTTTTAAAATACGTATGAATGCTTATGAATAGTACACGCTATCACGTGATGTTAGCTTGCATTCTCATCAGAGATCAGCTGTAAAAAGGCTTTCTTTTTTACCGTTGTGAGAGTTCTAAATCTTTTGAGCAGCAAATATTCCTCTGTGCTCGATGCGATTTCATCATGGTGGTATGGGGGCTGTTGCTTTGTGCTGATATCAGCATAAAAAAAGGAAAGTCGAACATTCAAGATATCAGAAATTTTCTTTAAACGTCCTGCGCTGACACGATTTAAGCCTTTTTCATATTTCTGGATTTGTTGGAAGGTGACACCTAAATGTTGACCTAATGTTTTTTGAGACATCTTCAACATTTTTCGTCTCAAACGAATTTTTTTGCCAATGAAAATATCATTATCAAGATCTTTGGTTTGCATTTCAAAGCCCCCCGCCGGTCGCGAGCGCCCTCGCATGAGTATTCCGGGAGCTTGAAAATACTGAGTTCTAGTCAGCCTTTTTGCTTTTAGTGCTTATAGCACCTGGACATAGCAAAAACTCCCGGAATTCCGGGATACCCACAGAGTGGGTTTATTTTTACGCTAGAACTTAGGGTTTTCAAGGCCCCTTTTGGTCGTTGCGTATGCGACCAAAACATCTTTTAATTCATAAAATAATTTCAGGAAATTTACAATAAAAATAGTTTTTTACTTACAAAATTTGTTTTTTAATGAGAGGCTATCTGCTTCTTAAATCTCTCTGGAACGATTACCAAAATCATGACATCAGATCCGTGTTTTTTGAGAGGGTTATAAACAGCCTTAAGTTTTAAGATCAAAAGAACTTTGGACGCTTAAAAGTTAAACATTTTCAATTCGCTAATATGACAACATAGCCAAGAGTAATTATCTTCAATATTCAGGAATAGAAAGGACATATATTATGAAGACCACCCTTTCTCCGCTAATTTCAGAGTTCGAAACCGTTGAACAGGAAAGCAGCTACACTGCATGGCTGCGCGATAAGGTAGCGAGAAGTCTTGCAAATCCGTATCCTCCTATTCCGCATGATGAGGTTATGGCTGAAATGGAAGTTATAATCAGTTAGCTTGAAGCTGAACAGAAAAGGTGATGCTTCCGATTGTTTGGTTGTCTTCGGCGCGCGACGATTTGCGTCAGATTTTACTTACATTGCTCGCGAAAATCCATCCGCTGCGCGCCGAATGAAAAGGTTTTTGGAAGCATCTGTACTGCCATTGGCTGAACATCCATGTTTATACAGACAGAGTAAGAAGGTATTAGGATTACGAGAAATTGCAGCACATCCAAATTACCTTATATTGTATCGAGTAGCTGCAAATCAAATCGGAATTGTAGCTGTAGTACGTGCCTGACGTGAATTTCCTATTTTTCTTTAATCTAATGAGAAGCTATTTGCCTCTTAAACTTTGCAAGTCCATCAAAATTATGAAAACAGCCCCGCGTTTATCAAAGGGACTAAAATGATTTCTTCTACGGTAATGAATTGCGGTTTCTTCATTAAAATTTGCACAATCGCTTGTTGTTTGAAGAAGGGTGGGGGGTAAATCGTTTCTTTGAGCCTATAGGATGTGTGTGTTTGTGGAATGTGGCGGGGTGCCTTGTGGTTTTGGGCGTGCGCTTTAAAAAATAAACATAAGCATTATTCAAATTTAATTTAATGCATGAGTAATTTCATTTATATTAAAAGAGAAATCAGCTTCTTGTAAGCGCTTAATAAGTTTTGGAAATGTTTCTTTTACCTGTTCTTTAAAAGAAAGGTAGTAAACTCCATTAACATCTGAAGGCATTTCAACGCCTTCTTTATATAAAATAGCAATCCTCTCAAGAGGAAGAACGCCGGATAACATGCCCATTTCGAAAATAACATTTTGTCGCGCACGGGGTTGAATTTTTTCTTCACCTTGAGATATAGCATAACCCATGTCATCATGCGTGAGGAGTACAATACCAAATTTTATAGAACCGTTACAAATTTCTTTTTTCAAAGTTTGAATGATGGTTAAACCATTCCCACTCGTATTTTGTAAAATGTATGGTTCCAGACCAAGCTTGAGAAGAGCATTTTCAAGCTCCGTTAAGGCATAAAGATCATGACCATGAACGATAAAAATTTTTTATTTGAGGTATTGGGGGCAGTTTTTGAGGAAGGAATCGTTGATGTTTCTTCTAGATATGGAGTCAAAATTTCTTTTAGCTTCTTTGCTACGTGAGCTTTGCCTTGAAAGACAATTTTTCCTGTGCTCTCAAACCAAATAACAATTTCCCCACAGAAGTTTCGATCTTATATGCTCTAGGGGATTTATGTGGTAGAAGTTTAGCATCTAGAATCCAATAGCCAGCTTTGAAAATTATCTTTTGAAGGTCTTCAATCGTCCCTCTGTATTTGTATTTCATTTTTTATGTCCCCTGCATATCTCTATCATTCGTTGTTGGTATTAGTGATCAACATTAAGAATGATAAATTCCCCCGCAATCATAATGGCTTCTTTTTATAAGATTTTGAACTAGAAAGTTTTTATGTTTCTTTTCTTTATATATTATATGAAAACAAGACGATAAATCTTTCATCTCATTTGATTGAATTATTAAGCAAATTTATTGAGTTTTGAGGTATCCTCTTTATCTGTTATTGTGTGTTCTATATAAGTAATATAGTGGTGAGTGTTTGGATTTTTATTAACGCTTTATTTATAAATTCTCCTCCCATATTACAAGGGGGTGTTCTCGCATTTTTCTTGCATTGTTTTAAGCAGTATTAAGGGATTTTCGTGGGCGAAAATGACTTCTTCGATGGCAATGAATTCACATCTAGTCTTTAAGACTTCATCAAAGGTTGAAAAATCGCTTCCTGCTTGGATAATGGCGGGGGTTTGCATAATCTCTGCCCACCATGTTGCTAATTGGAGATTGCGGGGGTGCGCATGGGGTTTTTTATCAGCCCCGAGTTTTCCAAACAGAAGATAATCAACACCTGTTTCCGCTGCAAGCATAGCACTATGGCGATTGCGTAGATTGCCAAAGCCTATAATTTTTTGTTCCTTTTGCTGATTTTTGAAGCTTTCAAGAGCGTTAAGATCATCTTCTATGTGCAATCCATCAGCCTTTATGCGCCCAGCAATGCGGCTGTCATCAGCGATGAGAAGGGCTACGTCATGATGTTGAATATCTTCTACGTAAGTTTGCGCTTGTTGTTGTAAAAAAGACCCATCATCTTTAAACTTTTCAGAATCATAGAGGATGACGCATGCAAAAGACTTTGTTTGCAAAATTTGCTGCAAAAATGTGTGTGGGGTGTTGCGCCGAACATCAAGTGTTAAAATCAACTGAGGGAAAAGAGGTGAATCAATTGGTTTATTTTTTTGTTGTGTCATGTCAAATTCCTGTTTCTTAGAAAAAATAACGCTTAAAAATTAAAGTTTCATTCTATTATGCTTATTTGCGATGAAAGTGACTACCATTTTCACGTAATTTAAAGGATTTGTGGGTGTGTGGAAGCCTGCTTATGAGAAATGAGCGTGTTTTTAAGCATAATATGTCGCCTTTTTGCTGTGATACACGTATGGACGCTTTTCGTTCTTTTGCCTTTTAAAAACTTTTGCCTTTTAAAAAATAAACGCTTAAAATGAAACTTGACACTTAAAAATTAAAATTTCATCCTGTTCATGCTTGTTGGCAATAAGGGTAACCACCATTTTTATGGGACTTCAAGGGGTTGTGACGTGTGGGAGTCCACTGATGAAATACCAAGGTATTCTTGAGCATAATACTGAGCCTTTTCGCCGTGATACACGTATTGATGTTTTTCGTTCTTTAGCTTTATTGACGATTTTCATCAACCATATTCCCAGAACGATCTATGAGTCTTTTACTCATAGAAATTTCGGTTTTTCTGATTGTGCAGAAGTGTTTGTTTTGCTTTCAGGGATTGCTCTTGGGTTAAGCTTTCATGGACGGTTACAGCAAAAATCCTTTGCTTTTATTATCCGAAAACTTTGGTACAGAGCTCTGCAGCTCTATGGTGCATATCTTTTTACTACTTTTGTCACGTTAAGCCTTTTTTTTGCTGCCTTTTTATTATGGCGAACAGAAAAACTTTTATCGATGAACAATGTGGGACTCTTTTTTAAAGAGCCTGGTATCGCATTTTTGAGTACCTTAAGCTTTGGACATCAATTGGGATATAATAATATTCTTCCACTTTATATCGTTTTGATGTTTTTTGCGCCTTTTATCCTTTATTTGAGTTGTAAACAGATAAAGTGGCTGCTTTTGGGCTCGTTTACGCTATATCTTATCTGCGGATTTTATAAAATTGCTCCTCCTTCTTATCCTTTAGAGGGAAAGTGGTTTTTAAACCCTTTGTCTTGGCAATTCTTGTTTGTCATAGGATTGACCAGTACTTTAGCGCTTAAACAAGGAAAAACAATCGCTTTTCAGTCTTTTTGGATTGTTTGTGCGACAGCTTATCTCTTGTTGGCGCTGTTTTGGGTTCGCTTAAACTGGTGGGGCATTTTGGGGTGGCTTGGCTGGTCTTCTCCGTTGATGAACTTTAATAAAACTTTTTTAAGCTTGCCACGTTTACTCCATGTTCTTGCATTAGCATTTCTTATTCTTTCTTTACCGCGCATCAATAAATGGTTTTATGTCTCTCAGAAACATCCTTTAGCAATCTTAGGAAAACATAGTTTACCGGTCTTTATAACGGGAACCATTTTTGCGATGTTTGGACAAATTATAAAAACAGTGATGACAGGAACGTTTTTTTCCGATACCTTATTAATAATAACGGGTATTGCTCTGCAATTTGGAGTCGCTTATTATTGTGAAAAACGGCGATCTTGGCAGTGGTCTTTTTCAAGAAAATTGATCCGTTTATAAGAAAAACGGTCCTATAGTGTTTGTTGGATGCGTTAACCTTAGAATAAAAAGCGCGTTGCGCAAAAAAATTAAAAGAGGTACCAGTTTTTAAAAAAAAGCGTTCTATACAGCAACAAAAGAAACTTTTTAATACTCTGTTCGTTGAGTGGTGTAATTTTGTGCTGATACTTGGAGTATAAAAGCGTGAGTGTACATAAACGTCCATATGATGAACCTATTATCATGATTGAGCATAATGCTTTTGAAAATGCTTTTAATCGTCTCTATGAAGAAACAATGACGCTGATTGAAAAAACCGCAGCGTATATTGATTCAGAAGGGAAATTAGTGGCACGTTCCCTTTCGGCAGAAGTTTCTGCAATCTATGCAAAAGAAGCGATGTATTTAAGTACACGACTTATGCAAATCGCTTCTCAACTCCTTCTTCTTCGGGCAGAGCGCGAAGGGGAAATGTCATCAGAACAAATAAAAAAAGAAATTGTAAAAGTGTCACTTCATACACCAACATTGGAACTTGAAACCCCTCATTGGCATGAATTGCCAGAAACTTTCCGTCAATTTGTTTCTCATTCATTGCGTTTAGAAGCGCGCATAAAGTATATGCGTGCTGGGTGGGAGGCTGCAGCCTCCTGTGCCTTAGAAGATGATAATCCAGTAGGAAAACAAATCGAATTGCTCAAAACAGCCTTTGGGCGTTCTTAGAGGTATTTCCTTGCTTTGCCCGAAGGGGAAATGTCATCAGAACAAATAAAAAAAGAAATTGTAAAAGTGTCACTTCATACACCAACATTGGAACTTGAAACCCCTCATTGGCATGAATTGCCAGAAATTTTCCGCCAATTTGTTTCTCATTCATTGCGTTTAGAAGTGTGCATTTTGTTTCATTTAGATATGCGGCTGTAGTTTAAGCACTCTGGTAAATAAGGGGAGGCTGTAGTTTAAGCGATGATAATTCAGTGGGAAAACAAATCGAATTACTGAAAACAGCTTTTGGGCGTTCTGAGAAGAATAGCTCCTTGCTTCTTTCTTGCGATATTTAGAGCAGTATATCCATTTTTTACAACCAAAATGTCACAACTAAAACCAATCTAGAGTGCTTTTTTCTTTCTGCCTAATTTCTATTTGAGCGTAGGAAATATCTTGAGCTTATAGCTGAGAGGTATTGATTTCGAATTATGGCATGGGATGGGGTATGGTTGGTCTTGTGAAAATCGGCTTCAGTTGATTGCATACGGAACACTTTCTGTTGATATATCGTGTGATTTTGTTTTGGCTATGATAATGATCAGGCGCTAAGATAGAGCAGGGGGCTTGTACATCAATTTATTTATGCTCTATAATTTATGCCTATAAAGTTGCTGTAAAGCATCTGTTAAAGAGGATGATACACATTGTTTCAGTTTTTGGGCTTCTCTTGTTTTGAATGGAAGTTATTTTCCTCATGTAAAATAAAACATCCAGAATAAAAGAATAAAGTGCCATATAATGAATGCGCCATGGGCTCCCTGTGCCTCCCATGCAATGTCCCCCTTTATGCAATGTCATTGTGGTGTAATGGGCATATTCAAAAACACCTCTCAGTTCTTGTTCACCTCCATGGAGCGTCCTCATCTTTACGCTCGCAAAGGAGCGAGCCGGCAGCATCATCATATTTTCCAGTTCCCAATGTTACGATAAGCTCTTGGCACTTAACACAGTTCATTAAAGGCATTTTTAGTTCTTTCTTGTACAGTTTCATTCCACACGGAAATCCCACGTGTGATGTGCAGACAAAAGATTTTGATTGATTTCAGTTATGCTTCATCAAAGTATGTTCCTAAAGATGCTGTGTGTTGCATGTTATAATTATATAAATTTGGGGGCATGACCGTCTTTTGACTGGTTTTGTCTTGTGCTGCTGTTTTCTTTGTGGTCTTGTCTTTATTCACAAGGGGGAAAAGTGTATAGACTGTAGTTTATGGCAGAGACGATTCGTATTATAGGCATTGATCCCGGATTACGGCGTACAGGGTGGGGCGTTATCGATGTTGTGGGTAATCGTCTTCAGTTTATTGCAGCAGGGACGGTTTCTTCTGATGTACAGTGTGAGCTGGCTTCCAGATTATGTCAGATCCACAAAGGTCTTGCAGAGATTATGCATCAATTTATGCCCCATGAAGCCGCTGTAGAACATGTGTTTGTCAATAAAGATGCTACAGCAACTTTAAAACTTGGGCAAGCGCGTGCAATTGCACTGCTGGTTCCTGCGCAAGCAAATCTTCCTGTTTTTGAATATGCGCCCAACAAAGTGAAAAAATCGGTTATTGGTGTTGGACATGGTGCTAAAGAACAAATCCATATGATGGTAAAAGTTCTACTTCCACGGGCTGAATTTGATAGCAGTGATGCGGCTGATGCTCTTGCTCTTGCTCTTTGTCATAGCATGCATCGTAAGAGTATTGATCGATCTTATCAGGCAAGGATGGCGATATGATTGGCAAATTAAAGGGCACTCTTGAACATATCTTTGATGATCATATCCTTCTTGATGTTCACGGTGTGGGCTATGTTGTTTTTGTGTCCAATCGGCTCCGTCCTTCTTTACCCTCTATTGGGGAGGCATTAAGCCTCTTTATTGAAACGCATGTTCGTGAAGAAGCAATCCGCCTTTTTGGTTTTGCTACAAGAGCTGAACAGGAGTGGTTTTGTCTTCTACAAAATGTTCCTGGAGTAGGGGCAAAGGTTGCTTTGGCAATCTTGGGGACTTTATCGCCAGATGAACTCGCACAAGCTATTGCCTTAAACGATGTTGCGATGATTAGTCGAGCGCCGGGCGTTGGTAAAAAAGTCAGTGAAAGAATTGTAGGTGAACTGAAAAGTAAAACACTCCCCTTTGAACCAGCAGTCAAGACTGTTTCGGTTCCTCAGCGTGAGATGACCAATCAACCTGCACATGATGCGCTTTCTGCGTTGATGAAGCTAGGGTTTGAACGCGAGCAAGCATCTTGTGCTCTTGCTCTTGCGATGAACGCTATTGAGGGGGAAACTGTTTCTTCTGCTCTTTTGATCCGCCATAGTCTCAAATTGCTTTCTTCTCCTACTTAAAATCAAGGTAACAATGCATAAAGATGAAGATAAACGCCTTCTGGGTCCCGCCCCCCTTCCTAATGATCCAGATCGTTCCTTAAGACCACAAGTTCTCGATGATTTTATTGGTCAAGAAGCGGCACGGGCTAATTTAAAAATATTTATTGAAGCAGCAAAAACGCGGCAAGAAGCGTTGGATCACGTTTTGTTTGTAGGACCACCGGGGTTAGGAAAAACAACGCTTTCACAGATTATGGCAAAGGAATTAGGCGTTAATTTTCGCTCTACTTCAGGGCCGGTCATCGCTAAAGCAGGAGATTTAGCCGCTCTCTTGACCAATCTCGAAGAACGTGATGTCTTGTTTATTGATGAAATTCATCGCTTAAATCCAGCGATTGAGGAAATTCTTTATCCAGCCATGGAAGATTATCAACTTGATTTGATCATTGGGGAGGGGCCGGCGGCACGCTCGGTGAAAATTGATCTGGCTAAATTTACTTTGGTAGCGGCAACCACACGTTTGGGGCTTTTGACCACACCGCTGAGAGACCGTTTTGGCATCCCAATTCGTTTAAATTTTTATACTATAGAAGAATTGGAATATATTGTGCAGCGTAATGCGCGGCTTTTTGCCGTCAAGATTAGTGATGATGGTGCTCATGAAATTGCACGCCGAGCACGGGGGACTCCTCGTATTGCCGGACGGCTTTTACGGCGCGTTTGTGATTTTGCTTTGGTTAAACAGGCAAAACAAATTGACCAAAAAATCGCCGATGAAGCGCTTTCGCGCCTTGAAGTCGATCATCTTGGGCTTGATCCGCTTGACCGTCGCTACTTGCTCCTGATTGCGGAAACTTTTTTAGGGGGGCCGGTGGGGATTGAAACGATTGCTGCTGCTTTATCAGAACCACGTGATGCCATTGAAGATATTGTTGAACCGTATTTGCTTCAACAAGGTTTTATTCAAAGAACCGCTCGTGGACGCATTCTAACTGAAAAGGCTTGGAGCCATTTAGGGCTTTCTGCTCCTGCCCCTACAACGTCTATACAAAGACGTTCTCAGCTTTCTGATGCTCAAGACAATTCATCACTTCAGACGTCTTTATGGGATAAGGAAGATGACTAAGACATTTTCCTTATTAAAAGAAACTATGTGAATATTTTATAGCAAGGTCATAAAATATAAGAGACCTGCCTCCTTTAACATATTCTGTCCGAAAAGGTCCGGCACTATTAAGGAGAGCTTTAGCTTTTTACAACTTCAACACAAAAATGTATTCAATCTTTTGATTGATAAACAATTTGCTATATTAGATGATTTTATGGGACATGAAGCCAATGACAGAAATAACTCCTTTTAAGAGCAATCATACAAATGCTTTTCATAATTTTCAGGTCCGTGTTTATGTTGCGGATACAGATTTTTCCGGTGTGGTTTATCATGCGCGTTATCTTGAGTTTTTTGAACGAGGACGTTCAGAGTTTTTACGGGATACCGGTTTTAATAATAAGATGTTAGCAGCAGGAGTTGAGGGGGAAAAACTGTTTTTTGTTGTTCGTCATATGGAAATTAATTTTTCAAGACCAGCTAAAATTGATAATCTTTTAGTCGTTAAAACACGTGTTACTCATATCCAAGGGGCACGCTTTTTTATGGAGCAATCTATTTTGCATGAGGCGATTACGTTGGTAACAGCCAAAGTTGAAATTGCTCTAATTAATGAGGAGGCAAAACCGCGACGTTTACCCAAAGAACTTTTTGCAAAAATGCGTGGTTAAAAGTGTTATTCATTGAACGAGCAGCTTCAGGAGAGATCAGGAGATATAAAGTAATCTACAATCTAGGACCATACATTTATCATAGCCTAAATGTTTTCCAATAAGGTCACACGATATATCAAAAGAAAGAACCTCTGCTACAATAAATTGAAGATGATATCCTACAAAATTAAACACGTCTCATCTATCTTATGATTCAAAATCAATGTCTCATCATCCATTTCTGCTGAAGGAAGATTCGTTGGCATCAGAAAACAGCAGAAAAGTACAAAACAAAAAAAATCAAAAATGGATTAAGATTTATTTTTATAAAAATGCACGTACCCAGAAAAATATTGCAATAAAGTGATAATAAGCCATTAGTCTGAAAGTTTTCTCAAAACACTTAAAGGGTGTTTTAAGCAATTTGATTTGTTTTTTTACTGGATTGTCATTTGGCATCACAAGAGCGCATGTTCCATCCATTTCTCTCTATAATGCATGACTTTATCTGCGCTTCTAAACGCAGTGAATGAGTGAGAGATCAATGTATACAAAGCAGAAATGTATACTTGATTTAAAGTTTAAAAAGCATATTATTTTATATAATAGCTTGGCTTAGGAAGATAAATTATTACTTCTCATGGGCACAAATCCCAATAAAGTAAAATACTTTCATTTCAAATCTGTTCATGTTGAAACAATAAAAATCATTTGCTTACACATCATAAGAGAGCAATATAACCCATTGAAATAAAGTGTAAAAATGTTCCTTATGTATCATTCTCAATGCAATAACGATCAAATATCGCAAGTGAACAAAGAAAACCAAGAAGCCGGTCTTCATGAAGTAAAGATGTGAAAAGGTTTTTTTCACGTCACAGAAGCTTGTACGTTATATCATGGTGCCAGAGAGATGATAGGCATTGAAAGGGGCTAATTCACAACACAATGAGATTACATGAGACTTACACTAGGATTATATGGGACTTACAATTTAGGGGTGTATGGGTGAGGCGCATTGTTGTGGGGCATTTTATGGTGGTTTATTGTCGTTTTTTGTGCCCGAGGGTGTCCCCGTATTAAATTCGATGGAAAATGAGAGAAACAATAGCCTGAGGCAAAGTGTAATCTTTCATGATTATACCATATTTATTTATAATGATAATTTATTGCGTTGTCACTTTCAGAGAATTCTAAAACTTGTAAGATTGTTTTTTTTCAAGCTCTATTGCTGCGAATTAATCAAAAACATTTTCTTACACGTCACAAGCGGGGTTGGTGAGTGGATACAAAAACACTTGAGAAAGGAATAAAAATGCCTCTTATGAATCTTTTCAAGTGCTAAGACTTATTGCTGCATTTTAAGCTGGAACATGTATGATGGTTTAGCTTTCTTTTCATGAGCGTAAAGATGCTGGTGCATAATAGATTTGATATCATGCATTTTTATATCTTTTATTTTTATAGCATTTATAGGGAAGGTATTGTTATATTTTTCATAAATGCTGTTGTGAAATGAGGGGGGGGCGTGCGTTGAGGGATGTCTCTAGTCATCACTTTTTAAGGAAATTTAGAAAACAAGTCTTGTTTTAATACATGGATTTATGTGAGACTAGAGTTTTTTACTTAAATTTAGAAACTATAAAATAATCTATTTTATAGAATTTTAAAAAATGCACCTTTCATTTAGAGGGACAAAAATTATGCCGCATATAGAACTAACGAATCCGGAAACAATTGGAATGTTGCATTTGTTTATGCAAGCGAGTTGGATCGTGAAAGGTGTTATGATCGGGTTGCTGCTTGCTTCTATCTGGAGTTGGGCAATTATTTTTGATAAAATTTTTACATATCGGAGAATACGGCGTGAAATAAAGCAGTTTGAACGTACATTTTGGTCAGGCAAAGCGCTAGAAGATCTTTATGCATCATGTAAAAGTCAACACAACAATAGTATATCCGCAGTTTTTATGGCGGCAATGGTTGAATGGAAAAAATCTCTTGAAAAAGGGACTCATACATCGAAAAGTTTGCAGAGCAGAATTGATAAGGCTATGGATTTGACGCTGGGACGTGAAAGTGAAAAAATAGAATCAAAATTAGGTTTTCTTGCGACACTGGGATCCGCGGGACCCTTTATCGGACTTTTTGGAACAGTTATTGGTATTATGGAGTCTTTTCTTTCTATTTCAGCTTCTCAAAATACATCACTTGCCATTGTCGCGCCAGGGATTGCAGAAGCACTTTTGGCAACCGCTATTGGTTTGTTTGCAGCAATTCCAGCCGTTATTGCTTATAACAAGTTAACTCATGAAAGCGCGCGCATCATTGCACAAATAGAAAATTTTGCCGATGAATTTTCAACAATTGTATCGCGGCGTATTGATGAAACACGCACAGCACCTTCCTCTTTATAAAAAGGAGCTTGTCCCATGGGAATTTCTGTTGCTTCTTCTTCTCGCAAAAATACACGTAGGCGCTATCATTCACGAAGCCAGCTGATGAGTGAGATCAATGTCACTCCTTTTGTGGATGTCATGCTGGTCTTGTTGATTATTTTTATGGTCTCTGCACCCCTTTTAGTGAACGGTGTTCCTCTAGATTTGCCTCGTAGTCAAGCAGGTCCCGTACGAGCTCAAAAAACGCCTCTTACTGTTTCACTTGACGCGCAAGGGCGCTTTGCCATTAATCAAGATTATTATGAAACGTCACAAGAGCTGATTGCACACCTTAAAACTCTTTTGGAAGCAGATGCTACACAAAAAGATCAACGGGTTTTTGTGCGGGTTGCTAAAACTGTTGAATATCAGCAAGTATTAAAACTGCTGGCGGATATTCAAAAAGCGGGGTTTTCTCAAGTTGCATTAGCAAGTCTAGCCCAATAAATAATAAAAATTCGTGTAACAAATTGTTTTTAAAATGTTTTTAAAAGAGCATAGAGTGATTAAAAATGAAAAGATGTAAGGCATAAATAAGGCATTAAAGAATGAACAAAGACTCCTATCATAGCATGAAACGAGGCTTGGCTTTATCCCTTGTGGTCCATGTTATTTTTCTCAGTTGGGGAGCCGTTCAGTTTACAAGCTCTGTCTCTTTACCACAACCATTGGAAGCAATTCCCATCACTCTTGCTCCTTTAGTGGAAGAGTTGTCCTCTCAACAGGGAGCCGTGAAGGCTCCTATCCGTGCAATTCCTGCTGTTAAACCAACTATGCAATCACAAGAGAAAGAAGATGCACGTCATATTGGAGAGGGGCAAATAGATAGTCTAGCACTTTTTCAACCAAAGGAAAAACTGCGCCCTGTTGAAACAGCATCGCTACCACCAAGCGAGAACATGTCAGAAACATTTGCACCCGAACTTACAAAACCAGAATTATTAGAAGCAAAAACAGAGGATGTTTCCAAGGTTGCACCTGAGATGCCTTTAGAGGTACCGGAGGATGTACCCAAGGTTGCACCTGAGATGCCTTTAGAGGCACCGGAGGATGTTTCCAAGGTTGCACCTGAGATGCCTTTAGAGGCACCGGAGGATGTTTCCAAGATTGCACCTGAGATGCCTCTAGAGGCACCGGAGGATGCGCCCAAGATTGCACCTGAGATGCCTTTAGAGGCACCGGAGGATGCGCCCAAGATTGCACCTGAGATGCCTTTAGAGGCACCGGAGGATGCGCCCAAGATTGCACCTGAGATGCCTTTAGAGGCACCGGAGGATGTGCCCAAGATTGCACCTGAGATGCTTTTAGAGGCACCGGAGGATGCGCCCAAGATTGCATCTGAGATGCCTTTAGAGGCACTGGAGGATGTGCCCAAGATTGTGCTTAAGCCTGCGCACAAAAATGAAGAGATGATATCGCCAAAAGAATTGGCTCCAACGGTACAGAAGGGACCAGCAGAGCAGATTGTTCATCAAGCGCCCAAAATTGTACTTCCAGAAAAACTTCGTCTTCCACAGTTTAAACCAAAATTTAACGAAGAATTTCCAAGGAAGAATGGGGCTGTATTGAATCAAAAGACGCTAAAGCTTAACAAGAAAAACCAAGAGAAACAGACTATTGAAGATATTTTAGCACTGGAGGAAAATAATTTGCTCAATCGTGCACGGTCACAAGGAGGGGGAGCAAAACGTTCTCATACACCGGAAGCTTTAGGCGCAAGAAAAAACATTGACTATACCACAAAAATGGCACAAACATTGGTCAATATTGCGGGGGGATGTATTCAACAGAAGCTTAAACTTGTGGCGCTTGGTGGCGATTTAAAAAACCGTCCGGTTGTGCGGTTGCGATTTTACTTAGACCGTGAAGGGATGGTTGTGGGCGATCCTATCATTGAACCCGTAAGCGGCCTTGAGAGTCAGCAAGCTATTATGATGAGGCAGGTGTACGCCGCTGTCTTTTCATGCCAACCTTATGTAGATCTCCCACGTGATCAATATGATCTATGGGGTCAAGGTTTTGACTTTAATGTTGATCCCCTCCAAGAAATGAGATGATAAATGAGAAGAAATAAATTGGCTTAACGAAAGGACACATTCCATGATGACTATAACGAGACAGAAAGTTTTTGCTTGGTTTATTGTCACTTGTGGGTTGTGGCTTTCAAATATTTCATCGGGTTATGCGCAATTGAAAGGGACTATTTCGAGCGCTGATTTTAATCCCATTCCCATTGCAATTACAGACTTTATTTCCAATGATTCGATTGGGTTGAAAATATCTGCTGTGGTGACAGCCGATCTTGAACGGTCGGGACTTTTTTTACCGGTTGATAAAGAAAATTTTTTTGAAAACATTTCTAATCCTAATAAACAACCGCATTTTGCGTCTTGGCAGAAAATAAAAGCGCAAGGTTTAGTTACTGGGCAAGTCACGAGAGAAATCGATGGACGTTTGAGGGTCGATTTTCGTTTATGGGATGTTTTTGGACAAAGACAATTGAAAGGACGGCGTTTTTATACCGCGACAGAACGTTGGCGGCGTGTGGCACATATGATCGCAGATGAGATCTATAGTGAGATGACAGGAGAAAGTGGTTATTTTGATACACGAATTGTTTTTATCGATGAAACAGGCCCCCAAAATGCACGCATTAAACGCTTAGCAATGATGGATCAAGATGGCGCAAATTTGATTTATATGTCTGATGGAAGTGAATTGGTGCTTACACCGCGTTTTTCCCCAAAAAGACAAGAAATGACTTATATGGCTTATGAGGAAAATCAAGTACCTCATGTTTATCTTCAACAAATTGAAATGGGACAAAGAGAGTTGATCGGAACGTTTAATAACATGACAATTGCTCCGCGTTTTTCTTCTGATGGACAAAAGGTCATCATGAGTTTGTTACAAAATGATGGCAGTGCAAATCTTTACACCATGGATTTACGAACCCGTACGATGACGCGACTTACAACAACTTCTGCTATCGATACTTCTGCTTCTTATTCACCGGATGGAAAACAAATCGTCTTTTCTTCAGATCGTAGTGGAAAGCCGCAAATCTATAAAATGAATGCAGATGGGAGTGATATTCAGCGTATTTCTTCAAACGAGGGGAGTTATTCGACACCTATTTGGTCACCACGGGGTGATTATATCGCCTTTACAAAACAATTAAGTGGACAATTTTCTATCGGTGTTATGCGCCCTGATGGACAAGGAGAACGAATTTTAACCACGGGTTTTCATAATGAAGGACCAACTTGGGCACCCAATGGTCGTGTGCTGATGTTCTTTCGCAAAAATCCTGGTATGGGACCCAAAATTTATACGATTGACATTACAGGACGCAATGAACGTCAACTCCCTACACCTAATGATGCTTCAGATCCAGCATGGTCGCCATTGCTCAATATACAGTAAAACAAAATGCTTAAAAACAGAACATAGAAGGAATATAGTCTATACAGATTTAAGTTTATATAATCTCAATTGTCTTTAATTATTTAAAAGAAGGAATTGATTATAGTGGGCATAGGGAGTTAAGTAGATTTCATCCATCATCTACGGTTGTTTATCGATAATGGAATTTCTTAGGGAAAAATACTTAAAAAAATTCAAAAACAATTCCTTGAAAAAATATAGTCGAAAATTCTAAGGTTTCTAGATTTCAACTTTTTATTCAAAGTGTCGCTATATATATTTTTTTTGACTTCCTCTTCAGATTTGGTTTGCGAAGAGTCCGGACTCTTGTCAAGGGTGTTTTTTCTGCTACTCTCTGATGTGTTTTATTCAAGTACGCTGTTGTTTTAGGTCTGAATATTGATTGATTGGTAATAGAAAAAGGACAGATTTTTAAGATAAATGACGTTATTTTATGAAATATACGATGCCATAAAGTTAATGCCATAAAGTCAAAAATTTATCCGCAACGGATTAGAGAGATGTATCAGCTTTTATACAATACTTGGCTAAACAATTAGCTCTGGCTTTCCATTTGCTTATTTTTATTTTGTGATGTTGTAAAAACACTGTCATTTGAGGTTTGGGGATATAAGGCATATAAACCTCTTTGATATATTTAAGTGCTTTTTAAGTGCGTGGCGAATATTTAGGGGAGTGCATATCTTTTAAGCTTTAAGTTTCAAGTGAATTCCACTGGTGATTCGTCATAGGCATACGTCAAGAAAATCCGATTTTTTTACAGATCGGATTATCTTCTTTACTTGCGGGTGGGGAGGTTAGTCTTAAAGAACAAAAAGATCAAATAGAGAGGGGCTATAGGGATAATCTTTGGGGCATGTAAGAAAGGCGTGAGGTTATAGAGTTTTGTATGCTTTCTTTTTTTGGGTTATGTTTTCTGGAATTAATGGCGGTTTTCTTGTTGCACCAATGGTTGTTAGTCCCCGCTATTGATGCGGGGCTTTTATCTGTGCGGATAAAAAGGAGAGGTGATAGATGTTTTTGAAGCCCTCATGAATGAAGAGAGAGTTTATGCAAATGATAGGAATTATACAGATAATTTTGCCAAAATCTCATCGCTGACATCAAAATTGGCATAAACATTTTGTACATCATCATCTTCTTCTAATGTTGAAATCAGTCGTAAAACGGACAAAGCTTTTTCTTCATCTATTGGTGCAAGGGTGGTGGCTTTCCAAATCGTTTTAATCGATTCTGCTTCACCAAGTTTTGCTTCAAGTGTTTTGGAAACTTCACCAATATCTTCAAATGCGCAGGTAATATGATGTCCGGTTTCTTCTGATTGCACATCTTCGGCACCGGCTTCAATTGCTGCATCCATGATGTTATCGGCTGTCCCTGCTTCTGGCTTATAGATTATTTCACCAATCCGATTAAACATGAAACTTACGGAACCTGTTTCTCCTAGGGCTCCTCCTGATTTTGTGAAGGCGGCGCGCACATTTGAAGCCGTGCGGTTGCGGTTATCGGTTAAAGCTTCAACAATGACGGCAACGCCGCCTGGTCCATAGCCCTCATAGCGTACTTCATCATAATTTTCGACATCGGTGCCTGAAGCTTTTTTAATCGCGCGTTCAATATTATCTTTCGGCATCGATTGTGCTTTGGCATTTTGAACAGCCAGCCTTAAACGTGGATTCATGGCTGGATCAGGAGCACCTTGTTTTGCTGCTACGGTAATTTCGCGCGCAAGTTTAGAAAATATTTTTGAGCGCATTGCATCTTGACGCCCTTTACGGTGCATAATATTTTTAAATTGTGAATGGCCTGCCATAGTTTTCCTTCCTATTTGAGGGCTTTCTTTCCAGTTGGATACTCTTTAGAATTTAAGGCGACAAAACACGCATCCCACCAGAGTAAATGTGCCACAGCATGAGGTGAAATAATCGAATAAACCCTTTATAAGAAAATTCCTCTTAAAGGTAAAGAGACCTTAGTTGAGGATCATTACAAGAGAGATCTCTTGTCGTTGAGCAAAAATAACGCTATAACAGAATGTAATCTCATGGCAAAATGGTTTATTCCATGCCTCGCTTTGTTTTAGGAGTGGTTGGAGAGACCTAACATATAAAAAGTTCTAGTGCTCTTGAGTGGGCGGTAACCGGCCTCATAGAAGAGGCGCAGAAGAGGATTTATAAAAATGGCAACGCAACTTTTGATGCCCAAAGCAACAGCTGTTTGGTTGGTTGATAATACAGCTCTTTCTTTTGATCAGATTGCAGAATTTTGTAAATTGCATGTCTTGGAAGTAAAAGCTATTGCCGATGGTGATGCGGCTTATGGTATTAAAGGTTTAGATCCGATTAGTTCTGGGCAATTGACGCGCAGTGAAATTGCACGGGTGGAGGCTGATCAAAACGCACGCTTGAAAATTTCTCAATCTAGGGTGCATATTCCTGAAAAAAAACGTAAAGGGGCGCGCTATATCCCTCTTTCTCGACGCCAAGATCGTCCCAATGGTATCCTATGGTTGGTCACGAACCATCCCGAGTTGAAAGATGCACAAATTGCGCGGTTGATTGGGACAACAAAAGCAACGATTGAGCAAATCCGCCTTAGAACCCATTGGAATAGTGCAAATTTGGTTTCTCTTGATCCTGTAGGACTTGGTTTGTGTTCACAAATCGATTTAGATTTTGAGCTCCAGCGTGCGGCGAAAAATCGCCCTGTTGCTTTGGAAGAAGATAGGTCGTTGCTTCCCGCTTCTGTAACGGAAAACGCTGTTCTAGAGGAAAATGAGAGTGAAGAAAATCTGCATAAGACTTTTGACGCTGATAAAGTTTTTGCAAAGCTGAACGCGCTGCAAAAAAATCGTCGAGATCAAGATGATGCATAAAAAGCCATGACGTATAAGGGAAACATTTCTCATGGAAATGTTAGAGAAATGGCTGGAGAGAAGAAAAACTGGCAGAGACTCAAAAATAAAAATGATGACCCAAAAAAACAGAAAAATTCTGTCTTCATTAGGAATTAACAGTTATTCTTAAAAATCTTTTTAAGAATTTACCCTTCTTTACGACACTCAAGGAGAAACGGATTATGCGCTCTACCAAAAAAAATTTCTCTCATTTCTTAGCTATCCTCTTTTTTTTCTCACTATGCTTGGGTGGGTGTGGCAAAAAAAATGTCGGTACACTTAACGGTATAAATGATGCTGGTTTGAATCAGGTATCACCAGGCTCAGGACAAGAATTTACGGTTAATGTGGGTGATCGCGTGTTTTTTAGTCTCGATTCCTCTTCGCTTGATGCTGATGCTGAACGTATTTTAACACGCCAAGCAGAATGGTTGCTTCATTATCCTTATTATTCTATTATGATCGAAGGTCATGCTGATGAGAGGGGAACACGTGAATATAACTTGGCACTTGGACAGCGCCGTGCTGTTGCTGTACGAAACTATTTGGTGTCTCTAGGTGTGTCTGCACAACGGATTCAAACAATTTCTTATGGAAAAGAAAGACCTGTAGCAGTATGTGATGATATTTCCTGTTGGAATCAAAATCGACGTGCTGTGACAACGTTGAGTGACATGAATATTCATTAAAAAGGAGATTGTTTGTTTCAACTATTCAATAAGCTCTTAAGGGGAAAAAAGAATGTATCGTAAAATTAATTGGAAAACACTCTTTTATATGGCAGTTTTCATAGCTTGTTCTACTTCACTTGTTCAAAGTGCGGCACGAAAGGCTTCCGAATATCCTGCACATGATACGGATAAAGTTGACGCTGTTGATAAGGCATCTGATGCAGTGAAGACAGCACCTGAAGCAGCCGATAAAGCGGCTTCTGGAGCGGTAGAAAAAGCCACTGACGCTATTG
>NZ_JBHILZ010000009.1:25700-71747 GCF_042193725.1 Bartonella sp. OT172YNZD
ATAAGGCTGTCGATGCAGTGAAGACAGCACCTGAAGCAGCCGATAAAGCGGCTTCTGGAGCGGTAGAAAAAGCCACTGACGCTATTGATAAGGCTGTCGATGCAGTGAAGACAGCACCTGAAGCAGCCGATAAAGCGGCTTCTGGAGCGGTAGAAAAAGCCACTAGTGTTGCGGAGCACCAGGGGATTATTTTAGAGAATCAACAGGTTTTATTTAAAGATTATGATTTAGATAAGCTTTTGCATAAGATACAAATGGTGCTTGAGCATAACAATCTAGAAAATGTTAACAAGCAGTTTCACAGGCTTTTTGATAAAAAAGCCGCTTCTGTTTATTCTTGTTCGTTTGAAAAGTCCGCTGTAGATGAAAAATCTCAGACTGTAAAAGAAGAGATGGAGCAAGAGCATAGTACAGGTGATCAGACAAAGGTTGCTGCTGTGGAAGCTACGATGGAGAGCCATGATTATGAAAAAAGTCAACGTTTTAACAAAGCGCATGAAGTAAGTGCTCCAATTGAAGCACATCAGAGTGACAATCTTTCTTCTTCTAAAGCTTTATATAAGGAAGGGTATGATTTTATTCGCTCTGCCAACTATGTTGATGCTGAAAAAAGCTTTTGCGCTTTTCAAAATCGTTACAAAAAAGATTCTTTGAGTGATGATGCTTTATTTTGGTTGGCTGAATCTTTGTTGGGACAAAAACGCTATCATGAGGCAGCACAAGTTTATCTTACCGCATGGTATGCAGATAAAAAGAAGCTTTATACCTCCGATATTTTGCTGAAATTAGCAAGAAGTATGGTCGCTCTTGAGCCAAATAAAGACAGTTGTGCTCATTTTGTGAAAAAGTCAAAACATCAAAAAACATTAGAGTCTATTTTTTGTAAACCTGCAAAATAAATAGCGAGGTCGTTTTCGGTGTGCGTTAGACTGGCAAGAAATCTCTTTAAAACATCGGATTTTATTCAGTGTCAGAAGTTGATTCTTGCCGTCTCAGGGGGAAGTGATTCTTTGGCTTTGATGTTTTTGGTCAAAGAGCATTTGGAAACTCTCTCAGTTCCTCCAGAAATAATTGTTGTCACAGTTGATCATCAATTGCGTAAAGAATCAACGCGTGAAGTAGAAACTGTTGCAAAAATTTGTCGAGTCCATCACATTAACCATATCACTGTGCGGTGGGAAGGCGAAAAACCAAAGACGCACATTGCTTCCAGTGCTCGTGTTGCACGCTATGATCTCTTGGTTAAAGAAGCACAAAAACAAGGCGCATCAGTTATTATGACGGGCCATACACTCAATGATCAGGTTGAAACCTATCAAATGCGGTATCAACGTCTCCAAAAGAATAGAGGTGCGTTGCACGGTGAAGCTGGTGCTATGCGTGATGAGGTTTATGGCAGTGGTTTTGCTGGTGCTTTGCGCGGTGAAGCCGAGGATATACATGATAAGGGTCATGCCAGAGAAACGAGAAAAAATATTGCTGAAAAAAACTATGCTCCCCTATATGAGCGTGGTTTGTCCTGTATTCCGCGTGAGGCGTTGTTGCATAGAAAAGTGCGTTTGATTCGGCCGCTCCTTGGTGTAAAACGCCAAACATTACGGGATTATTTACGCTTACAAGGACAAACATGGATTGATGATCCAACCAATGAAGATCGCAATTTTGAACGTGTGCGCGTGCGTCAATCTCTTTCTGCGCAAAAATTGGCTTATATTGCTCAAAAAATAAATGAAGCCGCATTGCAGCGTCGTCAACAAGCGAAAAATATTGCTGATTTGATCTTAGCGCTGGATATTACTGTTCAACATGGGCGTTGTTTTATAGCAAAGCCTGCGCTATTTTTACAGAAACATTCCGGTTTTCCTTTCGTGGTGGGGCTTTTTGCGGTGCTGATGGGAGGGGGATTTTATTTGCTTCCTAATCAAAAATTAAGCATGCTTGTTCAAAAACTCTGTCTCGATTCTCCAGAAAAGAAGCGTTTTACTTATGCGGGCTCTGTTATTGAATATAACAAGTACGGGATTTCTTTGTGGCGTGAAAGGCGCAATATGAAAGAGGCTATCGTTGAGCCAGATAAAACTTTTATATGGGATGGGCGCTATCAGATCATAAATCATGGATCTGAGGCTATAAAGATTGGAGCCGCAAATTTAGAACAGCTGAAATTTTTATTGAAAAATAGCGATTTTGAGCTTGAAAAACCTCATTTTCCCTCTTTACAATCGCTGCCGATGATTTCAAATCACAAAGGGTATGATATTCCAGAGTTGATTTCTCAAGCAGTTGTTCATAAACATGTTATAATCAAACGGATTATGGCACCTTTCGATTGGCTTTCCTCACGAGAAGATGCTGCCTTGGTAAATGTTGTGGAACCTTTTTTTAATATTGAGGTGAAAAGATAAAGGAAAATTACTCTAAAAGAAAATAAACAGCTTCTCATCCCTTGGCAAGGGGCTGACAAGGTTATATGTTAAGGGGAACTGTTTGAAATCTATATTTGATTAAGTGGGCTGAATATGAATTCCAATTACCGCTCTCTCCTTATTTGGGGAGTTATTGCCTTGATTTTGATTGTGTCGTTTTCTCTCTTTAATGGAGATAGTCAGCGTTCTGGTGGTGGAGAAGTCTCCTATTCTGAATTTTTGCAAAAAGTTGAGAATAATGAGTTGAAATCTGTGACCATTCAAGGTCAAAAGCTAACAGGACAAACCATTGAACATAGAACTATTTCGACCTATGCTCCTCGCGATCCAGGTTTGATACAAAAATTGGAAAGCAAAAACGTCAATGTTAAAGCTATTCCTGAAAGCTCTGGAAATAGCATTTTCCTCAATCTCCTCTTTTCCTTATTGCCTGTTATTATTATCGTGGGGGCGTGGGTCTTTTTTATGCGGCAAATGCAAAATGGATCACGCGGTGCAATGGGATTTGGGAAATCAAAAGCGAGATTGCTTAATGAAGCGCAAGGACGTGTTACCTTTAAAGATGTTGCTGGCGTTGAAGAAGCAAAGCAAGATCTTCAAGAAATTGTTGAATTTTTACGTGAACCACAAAAATTTCAACGCTTAGGGGGGCGTATTCCACGCGGTGTTTTGCTTGTTGGTCCTCCAGGAACTGGTAAAACTTTGCTAGCACGTTCTGTGGCAGGTGAAGCCAATGTGCCATTCTTTACCATTTCAGGGTCTGATTTTGTTGAAATGTTTGTTGGTGTTGGGGCGAGCCGTGTGCGCGATATGTTCGAACAGGCTAAAAAAAATGCACCTTGTATTATCTTTATCGATGAAATCGATGCTGTTGGTCGCCATCGGGGAGCTGGACTTGGTGGTGGAAACGATGAACGTGAACAGACCTTAAATCAGTTGCTTGTTGAAATGGATGGGTTTGAGCCCAATGAAAGTATTATTCTTATTGCCGCAACAAACCGTCCTGATGTGCTTGATCCCGCTTTGTTAAGACCAGGGCGTTTCGACCGACAAGTTGTTGTGCCAAACCCTGATGTTTCTGGGCGTGAACAAATCTTGAAAGTGCATGTGCGTAATGTGCCTTTAGCGCCTAACGTTGACTTAAAAATTTTAGCAAGGGGAACACCAGGATTTTCTGGTGCGGACCTGATGAATCTGGTCAATGAAGCTGCTCTTATGGCTGCGAGCCGTAATAAGAGAGTTGTCACGATGCAAGAATTCGAAGATGCCAAAGATAAGGTGATGATGGGGGCTGAACGTCGTTCAACTGCTATGACACAAGAGGAAAAAGAACTCACTGCTTATCACGAAGCAGGACATGCTATTGTGGCTCTTAATGTGCCGGTTGCTGATCCTGTCCACAAAGCAACAATCGTTCCAAGGGGAAGAGCATTGGGAATGGTGATGCAATTGCCTGAAGGCGATCGCTATTCCATGAGTTATCGGTGGATGATTTCTCGTTTGGCTATCATGATGGGTGGACGTGTGGCTGAAGAATTAAAGTTTGGAAAGGAAAATATCACATCTGGTGCTTCTTCTGATATTGAGCAAGCAACTAAATTAGCACGCGCAATGATCACACGGTGGGGATTTTCTGATCTGCTTGGAAATGTAGCTTATGGCGATAACCAAGATGAAGTCTTTTTGGGTCATTCTGTTGCGCGAACACAAAATGTCTCTGAAGAAACAGCGCGCATGATTGATATGGAAGTGCGTAAGCTTATTGATGATGCCTATAAAAGTGCGACCAACATTTTGAAAACAAAAAGAAAAGAATGGTTTGCTTTGGCACAAGGTTTGTTGGAATATGAGACTTTAACGGGAGCTGAAATTAACGAAGTTATTGCAGGAAAGCCTCCTTCACGCACACAGAAAGATGAGAGTGCTGCGCCACGGGGGTCTTCTGTTCCAAAAACTGGAAAAATGAAAACAGAGACAACAGTGGCAGATGAAAAAAACGCTAAAACACCGCTGCATAAAGCAGAGACCATTAAACTAGAGGCAGACAAAGCAGAGGCAGTTGTTGGGAAAAAAACAGCAAAATCCGGTAATGTTGAGCCTAAGGAGGTTCAGTCTAAAGAAGGACAGTTGGATGAAACTGAGAAAAAAGCGCAAAGCACAAAAGGTACCACAAAATCAGTCAACCGCTCTAAAAGGAATGCTGAAAAGAAGTCCAATACTGCGGGAGATGATAAAGAAAAATAAGAACTATTTAATAACGCTTGAGTAACGATGTTTTAGGAAAACTTCTAAATTCTTTGAGAAAGGCGCAAGCTTTGCTTGCGCCTTTAATATAATATTTGCAAAAACATGGAAGCAAAAATTAAGCAAAGCCGTTGTATTATGACGGCTTTAGCAGGCTACAAGGCGAGGTGGTATTTTCCTTTACGGATTTAGCAAGGTGTGAGGTTGGTGCTGGGTTTCTTTATGGATTTGGCAAGTGTGTAAGATTATCCTTTGGTTGTGTTCAAGGGATGTGTAAAGCATTTTGAGGAGATAATATTGCTTTTATGTGTGAGGGTGTAAGAGATAATTGGTTGAGAGTGATTTAGATGTGTAGTGGGTGAATAAGGTTTTTGATTATCTAAATGCATGAAGGTTTAGATCAATGATCTGATTTTATATGGGGAGGGGGACTATTGTACCAAGGGGGCTTGTTAGAGTTTTAAGAAAAGCCAAGGGAAGAATTATATATTAAAGGAAAGAGGCATGGTGCAAAAATATTTTGGTACAGATGGAATTCGGGGGAAAGCCAATTCATTTCCTATGACACCCGATTTTGCCATGAAGGTAGGAATGGCTGTAGGGGTTTTATTCCGCTCACAACATCAATCACGTCGTGTGGTGATTGGCAAGGATACACGATTATCTGGCTATATGTTGGAAAACGCTTTGGTTTCAGGATTGACTGCTGCGGGGATGGAAGCTTTTTTATTAGGGCCAGTGCCAACACCTGCTGTTGCAATGCTTTGTCGCTCTTTACGAGCGGATCTTGGGGTGATGATTTCTGCTTCTCATAATCCGTTTTATGATAATGGAATTAAACTTTTTGGTCCTGATGGTTTTAAACTTTCAGATGATATGGAAGCGAAAATTGAAAAATTGATCGATACAGATCTTTCAAAGTCTTTAGCAAGTTCTGCCGAAATTGGTTATGCAAAACGGGTTGAGGGGGATATTTATCGTTATATTGAATATGCTAAACGAACTTTGCCGCGTGATGTTCGCTTAGATGCTTTGCGTATTGTTGTGGATTGTGCCAATGGGGCTGCTTATAAAGCTGCTCCCCGTGCTTTATGGGAATTGGGGGCTGAGGTTTTTGCTATTCATGATGAGCCCAATGGTACCAATATTAATCAAAAATGTGGATCAACTGATTTAAGCTCTTTAAAACGAAAAGTGCATGAAGTGCGTGCTGATGTGGGGATTGCTCTTGATGGAGATGGAGATCGTGTTCTCATTGTTGATGAAAAAGAACAAACGGTTGATGGAGATCAGTTGATTGCTGTAATTGCTGAAAATTGGCATAAAATGGGACAATTACGGTGTAACGGTGTTGTTACAACGATTATGTCAAATCTTGGACTGGAGCGTTTCTTGAACAGTAAAGGGTTGCACCTTGTAAGGACAAATGTTGGAGATCGTTATGTTGTCGATGCCATGCGCCAAAAAGGATATAATGTTGGTGGTGAAGCTTCTGGGCATATCGTGTTGAGTGACTTTGGTACAACGGGTGATGGGTTGGTGGCTGCATTGCAGATTTTAGCCTGTATGAAGGAAAGTCAAAGTCCTATGAGCCAATTGTGTAAGCGGTTTGAACCTGTACCACAAATCTTAAAAAATGTAACGATTAAAAATAAAAATGTACTGAAAAAAAATCCAGTCAAAGGGGCAATCGATAAAGCAACACAACAATTGGGAAAAGAGGCACGGCTGGTGATCCGCGCTTCTGGAACTGAGCCGGTTATCCGCCTTATGGCTGAAGGCGATGCCCAAGAAGTATTGGACACGGTCGTGACAGAGTTGATGGATGTTATTATCCATCATGATGTACGCATGGGTACTGCACTTGAGGAATCTTGAATTTTTTGAGAAAATTATCAGATCATCTTTTAATAAAGGTCTTATTGTAATGCGGGATTTTGGCAATTACAAAAGGTGTGGTTATTAACTATGTTAGTGATGTAATAACGGCTTGTGGGATTGAACTTAGTATTTTAATTGCACGTTATCATGAACTTCAACATTCGATTTTTACGATTAAAGAAGAAAAAATCATCATGATATGGTTGTTAGAAAATTTTGTGGCGTTTATCGTCAATTGTGGCTTCGTATTGAAGGCATAAAATTTACACCGATTGCGTCAATGTTTTTAAATCGTATGAATAAAATTAAGGCTGTTCTTGGTTCTCTGTTTAGAGTATCTACTGTTAAGTTGAAAAAAGCTATTAGGCTTATAAATTGGCTTTTAAATCGTTTATTTTTACAAAAATGTTATGCACATACATAATATGATCCCTAAACAAAACAGTAATTGTAACAAAAATGAGTGTTTAGAATAATTTGAATACACTCAAAATACTTACATGACCTTCGGTCATGTAAAAAAGGCTTATGAAAAAATAAAGAAAGGAAAAACTGAAACGACTCTATCCTCAAAAAACAACAAATTGCTTCAAATCAAACCAGAACTTTTAACTGAAGCATTGCCTCATGTTGCTATGTTCATGAAACATGAATTGCAATCTGAAAGAGATTTAATCGGATCCATGGAATTTTTAGCGAAAATGAAGGGCATTTCTTCTCATGCCGTTGAAGAAGCTAAAGAGACTATGAGAAAAAATGTGCTTTCTTTTACTATAAAAGAAAGCACATTGGGGGGATTAGAGTGACAGCTTTACATATTTTACTCTGAAAAGCGGTCTTTTTTATCTTTTTTCCACAGAAAATAAGTTGCAAGTCCGAGAATCGGAACACTCAATTTGGTAAAAGGGAGATGTTGACTCAGAACGGCAAGGCTAGAAACGGTTGCATCTGTCATAAGTTTGTGGCGTTGTTCTTCTGTCTTTTTTTGTTGGTCATAGCGTTGAGAAGCCTTAAGAATCCGACTGATAATAAGACCTAATCCTGCAAGAAAAAGACAAATTAAAAACATGATACTAGCGGCGGCAAGAGGCTTCATAACAGAACATAACGCAATAAAAACGATGATGCATAAAAAAAGCAAAGACATGAAGAATGAAATGCCAATAAACCCACAGCAAATTGCTTGAAGGCGTACTTGCTTGACAGTGCTTTTAAGCCCTCCACCGACAAGATGGTTTAAAAGAGGAGCGATAAACTTATGCATTGCTTAACGACGCAGTAATTGAGAAAGAATAAAACCAACTCCTGCGGCAAACAAAACGCTTTTGCCAGGATTTTTGCGAACGCATTGATTCATGGTTTGTTCAAGATCACTGATTTTGTCTTTTGCTTGAGACATCATGTCTTCACCACTTTCTTTCGCTGAGCGATATAGTTTTTCCGCTTTGTCTTTGGCGGCGTTAAATTTGTTTCCACCAAGATCTGTCAGGGTTGAGGTAATCCCTGAAATTTCATTGCGTAACTTTTCTAATTGTCCTTGTAGGTCTTTTTGTTGGTCTTTTTCTACGGCTGTTTTATTGTGCTGTGTTGTTTTATTCTGGGACATGATATTCTCTCCCTCTCTTGATTTATTATATTTGTATTGGTATGTTCATAGTGATAATTTGCATTGGAGTGAAAATTTTCACTGCTTGAGTAACGCCAAAAGCTTTTTTTGGTTCCTTTCATTTTGTCGAATTTAAAACTGTTTTTGATAAAATAGATCTTTCCTATACGATATGCTCTGTCCGTAAAGGATCACATCTGTTGAAAATTATCTTATGCTTTGCAGGAATTTAGCACCATTATTCAGTTTCTTGTGGCGCAGTTTTTTATAAAAGTTTTTTAAAAGCGTGCTGAGGCTTATTTTTTAGGTTTGTGACAGATAAAAAACATGGTTGTTGCGCTTTTGCAGCAGAAGTAATGTCATTTTTATGCTTTTGAAGAAAAGAAAATAATATTGCTGTTCTTTGCTTTTTATGTATTTGGAGGCTAAACGAGCACTCCCATTATACTTTTGGTCAGTTTAAGATATTGCGATAGTTCTTTTTTAAAAAAGCTATATTTTTATTTTGGGATAAAAGGTATTTCAGTGCACTGGTTGTTAGAGATGTGCATATCCTTTTCTTCAAGAGTTTTATGACATTTTTACTGCTTATTCCATGCAAGCAAATATTTTGTTGGATTTAAAAGAGCCGCTGAAATGAGAGAAGCTTTGCGGTATGAGGGATTCATTCAACAGGAACGATGATAAATTATTCTTATAAATTAAAATATTATGCGATATTTCTTATGAGTCTATCATTTTGCCCAATTCATGTAATAAATTGATTAGGTAAGATAAACTTGTTGAATTTTAGAGAAAAATTTCTTGAGTGCTTTCTTTAGAATGAGAGAGAGCTTGTGGAATAAAACTATACTGATCTATCAAGTTTTCTTTCTTAAGAGGAATGCGAAAATGACGTTAAAAGGGTAGTAGCATTGTGGAACAGTGATGCTATGCGGGATGACGATCCAGCTCATAAAAAAGATAAGACCAGAAGAATGTGAGATAGAAATGGAATCTGAAACAATATCTTTAGATAATATGTCTGCTGTATTGACAGCGCGTGATTTTTCTCCTTTTTCTATGTTTATGGCTGCTGATTGGGTGGTGAAAGCCGTTATCATTATTTTGTTACTTGCTTCTCTGGTGTCTTGGACAATTGCTTTTGTGAAAATTATTGAGATCACTTTGGCAAAACGAAGAGTACGTCATGAACTTCAATTGGTTCTTAATGCTCAGACTCTTACGCGTTTGGCAGCTAGCTTGAAAGAAAGTAAAGGGGCTGGTGTGTTTTTTCTCAAAGAAGTCCTTAAAGAGGTGTATCTTTCTACACAACAGGTTCATTTTTCTGCTCCTGAAGGGATAAACGAAAGCTCTGGAGCAAGAACCAGTCCAAGAAAAAGTGCACAAGCGCTCGAAGACATTCTCTTTTATGAGGAGAGCAATCAATATGAAGATGTTTCCCGCGATGTTTGCGATGTTAAAGCTCGCGATGTTCATGAAGGTTTAAAAGAAAGAGTTCATTCACTTTTGTCACGCTGCTTGTTGGCTGCTACACGCCGTGTTGCATGTGGAAGTGCTGTTCTTGCAACCATTGGTGCAATTGCTCCTTTTGTTGGTCTTTTTGCAACTGTTTGGGGAATTATGAATTCTTTTATTGGGATTGCTCAGTCTCAAACAACGCGACTTGATGTGGTTGCTCCTGGGATTGCTGAAGCCTTATTCGCAACGGCTATTGGGCTTTTTGTAGCTATTCCCGCCGTTGTTATGTATAATAGCCTTATGCGTGCTTTGAATGGTTATCGCAATGATTTAGGCGATATTGCTGCCGCTCTTGAAAGGCTTTTGAGCCGTGAACTTGATAAACAAAGACAACAGATAAGTTATAAAAAATGAAAGCAAGCCTTAATAATGATTGGGATACAGATGAGATTGGGTTGCAAAGCGAAATCAATGTGACCCCCTTTATTGATGTTGTATTGGTGTTGCTTATTGTTTTTATGGTTGCAGCACCTTTGGCAACATCTGTCATTTCCGTTCAGCTTCCTTCTATAACTCAAGCACTTTCAGTGGTTCAATCTGATAAATCTCTTTATGTTACTTTGCAAAAAGATCGTTCTCTTTACATTGGTGATCATCTTGTAGAAAAAGCAGCTTTGAGAGAAGCTTTGTTGAAGGAAACTACGCAAAATTTAGAGACAAAAATTTTAATCAAAGCGGATAGTGAAATTGATTATGGTACTGTCATCGATTTATTAAATCAAATACGCATGGCTGGATATAATAAAATCGGTCTTGTGGGATTGCAAAACTCTACCAATCTTACCTCAAGAGGTGTAATCAATAATAAAACAATAGGGGTAGTGGATGCTGCTGTCGATGGAGTCGGGTGGTAAACGTTGTTGGGGCATGTGGATGCTGTAACAACGGGGCACTGCCGTAAACGCTAATATTTCAGGAGCTGCCTCTGATCAGTGATAAAAATAGCCTTTGTTGCAGGAAGCAAAGCATATTACTCAAAGTTGTAGAGTGAAATTGATGACGGTTCTGTCGTGGATTTATTAAACCAAATATGCATGGGGTTCGTATATTGAATCTGTTTTGTAGGATTCAGCTCTACTAATCTCGCTTCAAGAGGTGTGATCAAGAAAAATAGCAGGGGCGATTGTTGTGTGTCTTAATCCATCTTAAAGCCTTTTTTGCGGCGGTGTTTATCAATAGTATAACGGGTAAAGCCCACGTAAAATAATAAAAAATCTATCGAACATCTCCATCTTTATGCTTAACAAAAGAGCAAGCGAGCACCATTATAGTATTTATATTTTTTCTCAATGTTGTGACAGTGCTTAGTACAAGTATTCATTATAGGCATTTTTCCAGTTTTTATCTATATGCTAGTCATGTTTGGAACGTGAGAGACATGCTTTTGATTGATTTAATATAAATAGATTTGCAATAAAAGAATCTTACAGTATTGAGATTGCTCATTTAAGTTGCAAAAAAATTAATAATGATTATAAATCAATATGATATATAGATTGTAGACATTACAAGTATGTGTGTGAGCTCTCAATGGTTAATGCCAATATTTTTGTTATGGGAGAGGGGTATCCGGTGGGTGATAACGAAGTTTTTTATAACGCAAGAAACGTAGTTAAGAGATGATTGTTTAGAGGGGCGGGCGTTTAGTGAAAGAACTTTGAGAGTAGTAAATGTGCACTCCTTCTGCACTTTAAAAGCCCTAAGGACCACCAGCGAAAGAGTTGTTAGAGTAAGCGTGTGTTATATTTTGAGAGTAGCAATTTTTTCAGAGCTTCTTAAGTATGCCCCGTTGAACCAAAACCTCTTGTTCCACGGCTTTCTATATGGCTTTGGGTATTTTGCTCTGGTTCAATGGCGCAAACATTAACTTGGGTTACAGGGGCGATGACCGTTTGGGCAATGCGCATTCCCCGTTGGATGGAAAAATCTTCTTGGCCCAAATTGATAAGAAGGATTTTGACTTCACCACGGTAATCACTATCAATCGTTCCTGGAGTGTTGAGGCATGTGATGCCGTGTTTTAAGGCTAAGCCAGAGCGTGGACGTATTTGTGCTTCAAACCCAAGAGATAAATGAAAAATGAGACCTGTTGGAATAAGTGCCCGCTGCCCAGGGGCAAGAACAAGCGTTTCTTCTTCTCCAATTGCTGCACGTAGATCAAGCCCCGCAGAACCAGCCGTTGCGTAGTGAGGAAGTTCTAAACCTTGTCCGTGTGCAAGACGTTGAACAAATAAAGTCTGGGCATGTGAAGATTGAGAAGAGACAGGATGGTTGTTTAGAGGGGGGGCGTTGGTTTCAGTGTGCGACATGATCAAGGCATTTCCAAAATATGAGTTCTAGAAGAAAATGATACTTTAACAAAAGATATCTATAAAACCAAGTTGATAAAGGTTTGTTGATACAGGTTGTCCCCAGAGCTTCATGATCTAGAGTATTCCAAAACACCATCAATAGCATCATCAATGATGGCTTATCCCTAGGGACATGCGCTTATTTGAGATCTAAATTATGGTTACAGATAGGATTTTTTAGATACTACCGATAAGAATACCTGTGGCAAAAACCAGAGCACCACCAATGATGACCTGTAAAGAGGCACGCCAAAAGGGAGTTGACATGAATTTGTTTTGGATCCAGACGATGGCGCCGAGTTCGAAAAAAACAATGATAAAAGCAATAATTGTCGCTACATAAAAAGAGTTGATCAAATAGGGAAGAGTATGGCCTAAGCCTCCTAATGTTGTCATAATGCCGCTGGCAAGACCTCTTTTTAATGGTGAACCACGCCCTGATAATTTGCCGTCATCGTGGGCTGCTTCTGTGAAACCCATCGAAAGTCCCGCACCAATTGAAGCTGAGAGCCCTATCAAAAAAGTTTGATGCGTGTCTCCTGTGGCAAAAGCTGCCGCAAAAATGGGGGCAAGGGTGGAGACAGACCCATCCATTAACCCTGCAAGACCTGGCTGAATCCAAGTCAAAAGTGTTTGTCTTTGCGCTTTCGAAGGTTTTTTTATGGTGTGATTTGCTGCTGTTGTTTTTTGGGAGGGATGGCAGCTCTTGCTTTTTACAAGAGAAGTTCGGTCACATAATGAGCCGATAGTGTTTGCACGATTGTGGCAAGTAAGACACAAAAGTTCCTTATAATTTTTAAGTTCTTGAAGCCCCATGGCGGTAAAAACCGCGGCTTCCTTAGAGGAATAAGGTTCTAGAGCTTTTGCATATTTTAAATAGAGCGCCGCATGTTGCTCTTTTATTTTAAGCGCTTTAAGCATCACGTTTTGTGCTGAACGAAAGAACAGACCTTTACGTTGTCCAA
The DNA here is from genome assembly GCF_042193725.1 of Bartonella sp. OT172YNZD. Classification (NCBI taxonomy): domain Bacteria; kingdom Pseudomonadati; phylum Pseudomonadota; class Alphaproteobacteria; order Hyphomicrobiales; family Bartonellaceae; genus Bartonella; species Bartonella sp. OT172YNZD. The sequence goes on from NZ_JBHILZ010000009.1 coordinate 38,695, forward strand.
ATAAAAAAAACAATTTCAACATTTTCTGTTCCTTTGCACTTTAGAACAATTCTAAAACATAAGAAAAATAAACCGAAAGTCAATCTAAAAGTTAAAAACTGAAAAATTGCGAAAAGGTTGCACTGAGAAAAAAGAATGCTGGGAAGTCAAGAAAGCAAAGGAGATTTAGCAAGAATAATGGTTACATGAAAGAAATGATTGCGTGAAAAAATTAAGAGGCAATGTGCTTTATTTTGCTAAAGGGCGTTTGAATGGAGCATGCTAATGTATTTTGCTAGAGAATATAGAAGAAATAGGCTTGGCGTCATCATTCATTTTATGCGTTCAAAAGACTGTAACAGCTCTTGGAATTTGAAATGATTCTTTAAAAGAGACCTTTTTCAAGGGACAAAAGCCCATTTCGCGAGGGGGCCCCCGTGAAGAGTATAGAAGGGTAGAGCAACAAAATTTTCATGAAATAATATAAACTCCATTGAGTCTTCTTAATCTTTACGCTTCATAAAAGAGCAAGCCGGTATCATCATATACCTTAGCTCCCAGTGTTGCGACAGTCTTTAGCACGGTTTATTATAGGCATGGCATTTTATTGTACAGTTTTATGCCACTCGATCCCACTTGTGGAGGTGTAAGACAGTATTCTTATGATATTTACGCGCATTGAGCGTTGTTACAGCTTTTGCATTTAGGTGGATTTTGTAGCGTGTAACGAATTATCTTTTGTGCTGTAATTGCAGGGGCAGGTTTAAGGGTGGGAGTGCATAAATGGAAGAGATATTATCATATCAAATTGTTTGATTACGCATAAAAATTTATGCTTTATGAAGGGGCATTTATCGCCTTGTAACTTACCTGATATCTTGCATGAAAGCCCAAAGTTCAGTAGGACTCCTCTCATTTCAAAACTTCTTATATTGAAGCAATTCAAATCATTTTCTTGTGTATCACAAGGAAGGGTGTGATTGCGGGGCTTATTAAAAAGTGTGATAAGTTGCAATGTGAGGGGAGGATAATCTCTGTGTAGTGAAGGAGATTGCTCTTAGCGTTTTGAAAATATGTTAAGTTTCGTAGAAAAAGGCGGGGAATATATGGAAATTGATGAAAGTATAGAATGGCTTTTACGTTCTCAAAACCTAACAATACCGCAGGCAGCGTTATTGATAGCGGGCTTGAATCCACTCATATGTAAATTTACCAACGCACTCAGACCTGAAGACAGTGATATTCACGAAGTAGGGAATCAAGTACCGCTCGCTAAAATTGCTTTGTTCCGAGCTGTTTATAGTGACATAGTAAGAGAAGCAAAAGAGGGAAAATTAAGGGTAGAATGGTACTATTGTGATTTGTGGGGGAAGCGTTTGCACGAGAATCCTATTGTTGAATATTCTGTTGTTCCCTTAGATGATTTGAGGAAATGGCTTTTATTGTGTGGTAAGAGACCTAAAGTTTTTTTCCCTGAGGATGCTGCTGCTGAGACTAAGGACCAAAAATATGCGTTTCAAGATCCAACGCATCCACGTTATGCTCCAAAGCTTGCAGCTATTTGTTGCGGCATGGGAAGCGGTGAGTGAGGCTTGAGGGTGGTAAAACTGTTAAAGGAACGCTTATAAAGTGGCTTAGTGACAATGCCATTCAGTACAAGTTGGTGGATGATCGTAATTTACCAAGAGAGAAGCTCATTGAGGAATTAGCGGCTGTTGCGAATTGGGAACCTACCGGAGGGGCTCCTAAGACACCTGCCGATTAATTTTATCAAAAGAAAAAAAATAAAAAGATCACTAAAATTGTGCTGCTTTTTTTGATAATTTTGAAGGTAATTTCTTTTTCTGGGGGAGATTTTTACTTTTCTTCCCTAGATTATAAGTAATTGTTTTTCAATGAAAATAATTTTTATATTGTTCCAATGACTGGTCAGACGGGGAAAAAATAGATGTTGTTGGGCCGTAAAATTTACCCTGTAGTTTTCGTAACTTACCTCTCTATTTTTGTTTGGTTTTTTTGGGCATTTTGCAATCCGTTGTCAATTTAAGGAGAGCAATATGCGTAAAAGTGTGAAAATTTTTCGGGGAAATGTACGGATATTTGGCAATGTGCTGCGGATGAGGTGGTACATAAATCGTTTAGAATAGGCGTATTATCGTGTTGGTTAAAGTTTGAATGATCGCTGTTATTCAAATAGTCGAGGTTGAGCGTTGTTACAGCTTTGCATTTAGATGGATTTTTTTAGCGTGTAACGAATTGTTTTTGTGCTGTGATTGTAGGGGCAGGTTTAAGGGTAGGAGTGCATAAATGAGAGAGAGATTATCATATCAAACAGTGTTCAATTTATCGCATTGCATTGTTATGAATATAGCTGATCAAATTTTATTTATCATGTAGAGTGGGGAAAAGTTAACAATATTAATTGAATATAAAAAAACATAAACTGTAATTTGAATTACAGTTTATGTTATTAAATATTAAATAAGCTTACTGTTTAAACTGTATTTAAGTGAAACGTTGTTTAAACGAGCATCCACGCATTGCCCGCAAAAGCATCAAATGCTTTTTCACCCGGTGTACGATAGGGAGGCCGCTTTTTAGAAAACAACCATGAAAAATACGCAATAAGACCCCAAAGTGCTGGTGCAAGTCCCATCATAAATCCTACCTTTACAACACCTTTTTTAAAATCTTGTTCAGTGCTTTGTGTTGAAATATGATCCATAACCATATCAAGAGCTTTAACAACTTTATTTTCTTTTGACACTGTAGAAGCAAAACTAGAATCTTGAGAATGACTATTCAAATAATAAGCATTAGCTTCCAAAACTTGTGAAAAGAAAAAGGCTATTGTAACAATATATAACGCAATTTTTTGAAATATTTTCATTATAATGATCCAAATTTAAAAGATTTAATCAAAAAAGGTTTTTCATTACACCTTCTAAACAAAATACAAAAAGCACCGTGGCATCCCATGATGCATAATTACATTATGTATTTAAGGTGTTGTTAATACAAAGTGTTCAATTACACATTTTGTATTATACTTAGGTGATTCCCATAGTTTATTGATTCTGTCAACTTTTTAATTTTGGTTTTTAACTTAAATTATAAGCTGTAATTTTTTTGTTAATCTAGAAATAAATTTAAATTATATTATTGTTTTTATTATATTTATTTTATCATCTGTTTTGGTAAGTCGTAAACGCAATTCTATATTATTAACGGAGATATTTTAAATGTACAAAATGTTTTTTAAATAAACAAAATGTAGTTTTATTGTGGTGTAAATGACATATGTTCTGTATGAACTTTTCAAATTTCATAGCATTTTATAAAAATGCTATGGATTATTGATGCAATTTTTAAGATATATTGCGGTGTGAAGTAATCGTTTTTTGTTATATCATAAAAACACTATTTTGCGGTATGGTGATGTAAGTTCTGTGTTTAGCGTTATCTTTATCAATCGGTTATCATATGGTAAGTAAACTAATATTATTCAGATTATATAAGCATTATTAGCTCTCTTTACAGAAACAGATGCGTTCAAAGATGAATGAAGTATTCTGTGTAGTCTTAAAGCGTTTGAATCATTAAATGCTCTTTACTATTTTTTCTTTTCAAAAATGCTGGCTTTTTCATCCGCTTCATTCGCATTGAGGGACGTAAATAAACAAGTTGTGAGGTCGAATATCTTTTGGTAAATTGAGCGATTGAACATTTCAATAGCGTGAAGAACAAGAGATTATTTGTTATGCCAAATTATGAAAATGTTTTTTCAATCTTGGAAAGATATTCTCATTGCGGCAAATCATATAAAGCTTAAGCAACGGCAGCACGATTTTTTGTGCAATGAAATGATAAGTATGTACAATATCTCGGTAATCTCCATGGGAAACTTTACCGGATCAACAGTACGGATATTGTTTTCTGCTTATCCCAAATCGCAGATATTTCAAAACAATAACGGTGGAGGAGGGATATTGGATATGTTCTAGGGAAGGTTGCAAAAATGGCTAAAAAGTTTTCAAAAAATACCAAAGATAACGAAATGAGCGGTTTCCCACTCCTTCGTTCCTATCTTCCCTTACAGGGAAGCGGCTACCATTACTGATGCCGTGTATGGTGATATAGATACACTTATTTTTCTCAAAAGTCAATACTGTAAATGCGGTAAATATTTGAGCATCAGAGCTACAACTTTATGAAAATCTTCGCAGGATAACCTTGGAACGGTACGTGAGCAACTTAAACGACTTACAGAAACTGTTGTGACATAATTTCAGATAATCCATGCTTTTTTATTCTCTATGGGAGATTGTATTGGATACGCGCAGCGGGATTATTGGGTTGTGATTTCGTTGAAAAAGGTAAAACTGTCACATTTCCATATAATTTTGCATTCTTAGAAAGCACTAAAACAGGCCGCTTTTTCCAAAATTCAGGGAGTATCGAATCATGAGGAAAATCGCACCAAAAAACTTGTCTGATGCGTGGGGCCGATTTGATTCGTGGTTTTATATGAGGTGGTTTTTCGTAAGGCGCATTTAAATCTCTTTCTTTTATATGCTCGCGCCATGCATTATGATCATGTTCCATCATAACACATGGTTCTTCAAGTTTGGTTATATCTAAGGAAATAGGTGATAGGGTAGAAGGCTCTGTGTTCTTATCTTCAGCCATAGCAGACCATTTATATTTATTGGTCCCCTCACTTATTATTTTACGGCTTTTCTATCACGAGTTTTTATCAAAATGTTGCTTATAAGTACAGAGAGGTGAAACCATAAAATGGATGTATCTGCTTATTTTTGTCTTTTGAGTACAACGCTAGAGGAGGGATGTTGGTGACTCGTTGGTGTTGGTGGGTTGGTTTGGCGGTGGGTGGTTTTGGGTGGGGATTGGTGACTGGAGGGTTGTTGGTGGAAAGCGATTGGAGAGAACGAGTGCACGCGGTTTCGTTTCTATTTTATGGTTAGAGTTTTTTATGGACTGAAAGGAGCCCTTTTGAAGCAATATAGAGGCTTATAAGGCTGAAAAATAGGCTTGAGACGACATTCCAACCGGCAAATGAAAGAAAAAGAAAGCGTGCGGATGCTTCAGAACAAGAAGGAGGATGAATGTTGTTTAATTGGCTGAGCAGCTGGTTAATGTCTGAGGTTTTTCTGACTGCGCTTAAACCACAACTGAGGGGAGCTGTCCAAAAGCCATATTCAACACCCGCATGATAAACGGCTAAAACAAGGCTGATGCACATTAAGACAAAAACACACAAAAATAAAAGTTGTATCCAAGCAGTTATGCGAAAAAAACATGCTCCAAAACCTGCTAAGAGCAAAAATGGTATGGCACCATAATAGGGAAAACGCTCTATGAGACATAAATCGCAAGGAAGATATCCTCCGAAATATTCAAAACCAAGGGCAATCCCTATTGTGGCAGACAAGCAAAAAGCGAGAAAAAAAGCCCATAAACTTTGTTCTTTTCTGCTGGGTTCAACATGAAGGTGTTTGTGTAAAAGTGGGTGAGAAGACAAAACGCATGCCATTAAGTCTGTTCCTTATAAAAGCTTCTTGTCTAAAAAAGCTATGAAAATCCCATAAATTAAAAGAAGACTAACACAACCAATGAGAATAATCCATTTGAAATGCTGTACTAGAAAATTCATTGCTTTTTGCCCAAAATGTTTAATCAGCCACGCGAGAAGATAAAAACGAGCGCCTCTAGAAAAAATACAAATAAGAATGAAAAGGTCAAGACGTACACTCATTACACCGGCCAAAATTGTGACAATCTTGATGGGGGGAAGATGAAAAAAACCTGATGTTATCAGTAAAATGATTAGAAATTGCAGGGTTGCACTATTTTTCAGAGATTCAAAACTTTCAACCTTACCGTAAAGTTCTAAAATAGGTTTGGCAAGGATATCATAGGCAAAATGTCCGATAAACCAACCGGCAATGCCACCCAAAACAGAACAGATAGTCGCCATCAAAGCATAGCGATAAGCCCGCTTTTGATGGATAAGCAGCATCGGAATATATAAAACATCTATGGGAATTGGAAAAACAGAACTTTCTATAAAGGCAATGAAACCAAGCCAGTGTGGTGCTGTACGCCGATTTGCTAAAGAAATCGTCCAAAGCTTTAATTTGTTCAATATCATGAGGCTTTTTATAAATTTAAGAGGTAAAGACTTTACAAATGAGATTGCTATAAGTCCGGTAGAGAAATCCAATAAAGAAAATATTCCATAAAACAGATAAGAAAATGATATGAATTCTTAAAAAATGAGAAGTCTGCTGTTGACGAATCTATTCTTCTTCATATAGTGCAAAGGAATAATCGACAAGTCTGTCTTTTATAGCAATGTGCGGGTGTGGTGGAACTGGTAGACGCGCCAGACTCAAAATCTGGTTCCGAGAGGAGTGTCGGTTCGAGTCCGACCACCCGCACCATTTCATAAATATTTTCCTTTATTCTGTTATGGCGCATCACGTTGATTTATAAAACATGTGCGATTTATAAAACATTGATTTATAAACAGTGGGCACTGTTTTGCATGTTGAATGAAAAACCTCAAATACCATAAGATTTTTTCATTTCAAGTTTGTTTATAGTAAATTAACCAAAATCATGTCTCTTGTACGGTACAAGCTGGATAAGTTCGTGTGGAATGAAATTTTACAAAAAATGAATAAAAAAGCCTCTTATGAATCGTTTCAAGGGCATCATTGGGGGTAAAATGATGATGGATGGTGCCAACTTGTACTTGTATGAAGTGTAAAGATGGTGCTCTATAGATTTTATATTTTTGTGGGCGCTGTCGCAAAATGGGCTTGAGGGTTTTGGAAGATGTTTCTTTAAAACACGCATGTGAATTGGCAATCCAAGTGTCTTGGATTTGAGTGTGTTTGGTTTGGAGCGCTGTCGTATGACATGAAGGGCGTGATCCCAAAAAATACGTGAGAAACGAAAATATGAGGCAATGCGTAATCTCTACTCTTTAAAAGATAGTGCTTTAGAGGCTTTTGAAAGTTGTAAAGCCGAAGTAAAAGGAATTGGTAAGGTTGGAAATTGGTTTTTTGCCTTGACAACTTCATGTTCTCCTCAAATGAAGCTGTCTCCTCGTTACAGAAATTACATAAACAGAGAACCGCAATATCCTCTCTCCACTCTGGCATACAATAGCTGTCATACACTGTCATTTGAAATGTGGTAATATAGGGTTTGTAAACTTCCTTGAAACGTTACAGTATTTTTTCAGTATGTGTTGGATATTCTCTAAGTGTGTTTGTCTTGCTTTAGGTTGGGCATTCCATGAGGAGGCACCCAGAGGAGCCCGCCCAAGAGTCGTTGTATTTTTACAAACGGACATGGTTTTTAGAAATGGGTTTTTAGAATCTTTAGCCTTCAAGAGTGGGGAGGCAAGTCAACATCATCCTATAAAACTGCAATTGATACACAATATCTATATTTCTTTTAAAGAAATATCTCTTAATAACTGCTCTCCTTTATTTTACGATGGCGCTCAGTGCTATAATGGTAAAGCTTTTATATTCTAAAATGCATTACATGAAAGGGTGAGAGGATAGGAGCTTGCTTTAAAAGAGGGAGAGACTGGATTGTTTTGTGACTATTTGTTTACAGTTTAGTATTGGTTTTTAGAATCTACGTCTTTTTAGGAGATAGGGGCATAAAAAAACCCTGTTTAAAACAGGGTTTTAATAGTTCGATTTTTCTATAAAACTTAGAATTTATAAGCGATACCAAAGCGAACATCATGCGTTTGAGAAGAGATTTTAAGGTTATCCTTTGCAAATTTCTTTTTAAAAAAATCTGAATAACGATATTCTGTACGCATGATGATATTATCTGTCATTGCAAGATCAAAACCACCACCAACAGTGTAACCAAACAGTGTTTTTGTTTTATCTAACACATTGCCAGAAGCAAAAACTGTCGAATCTTCTTGCGATTTTGATAAAAGTGACATGATATATTGCATTTGTGTATAGGCTATACCCCCTGCAATATAAGGCATAAGACGATGGGAAGCAAAACCAATACGCGCACGCGCAGCACCAGACCATTTTTCTTTCAGTGTTACACTGCTGACAACAATGTCACCATAGTTGGGTATCGTTTCATCTTGAGCTGCAGGCTTTATGATAGGAATCCCAGCGTCTTTAAAGGCAATGTTAATAGAGTCTAATTCATTTAGAATTTTCTTTCCATTGTCTGTTTGGGTGCTTTTCTTCCCAGACCAGACTATGTCCGTATCAAAACCGAAAACAAGGTTCTCTCCCAGATCAATATTAGAACCTGCATACAAACCTGCTCTCAATCCTGATGGTTTCGGTGATAAATTTCTATCAACCCAAGCCCATTTTCCATCCCTGGCTTCTTGTGCGTAATCTAGAGTATTTTTACTGGAAAAATATCCAATTTGTCCTCCAAAATAAAAACCAGACCAAGAAAAAGGTGCAGAAACAGTAACCGGTGTGATACGTGACGATGAATCATTTTGCAATGAAACCTTCGGTTTTGATTGCTCAAAGATTACTGTATCTGCTGCTTGTGCTGTTGAAGCGGTAATGAAAGGGAAAATAGATAGTGAAATTAAATATTTTGTTTTCATAAAAAATGTTTTCATAAAAAGCGTCCCCAATTTATTTCGGATACAAAGCGTATTGTATATAAATTGGTTAAAGAAATCTATAGTTAATATCATTATGAAAAAAATACTCAAAAAAATCTATAATTACCCAGATTTAAGCGTTTTTAAAACTTGTTTTCATGCTATTATCCCGCGTTGGTATTATTTTTAGGATTTTTAATATCCTCTTTACAGTGTTCTCTGTGTTTTAGAAAAAATATAGTATAGTAAATAAGCTTTTTATTTGCTTAAAGTATTATCCATTATGATTGATATCATTGTGCTTGATGTTCAATTGGTGGTAAACAATGCATATTGGCACTATCATATTCTTTGCTCGTTTCTGATAGTGCGTAGCTTTGTATTGCGATAGCCTTTGGAGCACTTGAGAGGATGAGCGACTTTATTTCTTTTTTATCTATATGCCACTTTTGCTTATGACAATCCAAGCGAATAGTTTTGATTGATTGATTGAATGGAATAGGAAGAATAAGAAGGAGCAAAGTGCGCGAATCTAATGTTTTATGAGGTTTCTCATGCACTATGTAAAACGATAAACTCTATCCGTTCGTCTAAGCCGGAACGTGGATGAGAGCCTAAAAAATGAATGTCTTTGGAATTTTAAAGTGATTAGCGCGTATACTCAGGTTTTTGTGGAAATGGGTGAGGGCGCTATGATGGGCAAATGCCTCAAATTTCTTGCGAGCTGTCAAGGATATCTCCGTCAGAGAGCTGATTGTTTCAGCAAAAGCCAAAACCTTTCGGTGCATTGAGTTCTGTTCCAATCGCTGTTCCTCTATTGAGCACTCTCATCTTCACGCTTCATAAAAGAGATATTTCTCAATGCTCCTCCCAAACCCATTTCATGACGGTGGCTCGTGAATGGTATAACGATAAATTTATTGAGCATCCCCATCTTTACGCTTCATAAAGGAGCAAGCCGGCACCATCATTATATTAGCTAGCTCGTGGGTGTTGAGACAGCTCTCTCCACAATGTTGTGACAGCTCTTGGCACTTGAGGCGGTTCATTAGAGGCGTTTTTAGTCCTTTCTTATACAATTTCTATCCACACATTCATCCTGCCACACATTCACCTCGCTTGTGATGTGCAAGTAAGTGATCTTGACTGATTCAAAATGGGATAGATTTAAAAGGAAAAAATCTTACGGCATTCAGGATTCTCATTCAATATGAATAACGCTAGATTATCATTATAAATAAACACATTATCTCATTGAGACAAGAGCATAAATATGACCAGAGCCTAAAATGAACGCTGTGGGTAATCGTTATTGGCCATCATCGGGGCGTTTACACCCCGATCTTTTGACAGAAAGATTTGTTTTAAGACGTTTGCATCTTTTTAGTGGGTTGTTCATTGGGGAGAAATCATCTTTTTGGGATCAACTAATCGGTCATAATCTTCTACAGAAACGCCTGCTTTTAATGCTTCGGTGCGCAAAGTTGTATCATTTTTATGTGCTGCTTTGGCAATTTCAGCAGCTTTTTCGTAGCCAATTTCTGGTGCAAGAGCTGTGACTAACATGAGTGAACGCTCCATGAGCGAGTGAATATGAACGCGATTGGCCCGTAATCCTTGAATGCAATGCATATCAAAAGAGCGCATGCAATCACCAAGAAGGGTAATTGATTGTAAAACGTTATAGCCAATAACAGGTTTATAAACGTTGAGTTCAAAATGTCCTTGGCTGGCGGCAAAGGTTACACTGGTGTGATTGCCAAAAACTTGGCATGCGACCATGGTTAAGGCTTCACATTGCGTGGGGTTGACTTTGCCAGGCATAATAGAAGATCCGGGTTCATTTTCAGGAAGACTGAGTTCCCCTAAACCTGAACGTGGTCCTGAGCCTAAAAACCGAATGTCATTGGCAAATTTAAACAGATCAGCAGCTAAGGCATTCAAGCTCCCGTGGAAATGCGCAAGGGCTCCATGATGGGCGAGTGCTTCAAATTTATTGCTGGCAGTTTGGAACGTTATTCCTGTGAGAGAGCTTACTGTTTGTGCAAAAGCAATGTCAAAACCTTTTGGCGCATTGAGTCCTGTGCCAACAGCTGTGCCACCTTGAGCAAGCATTTGGACATCGGTTAGAGCATTTTCAATGCGCTGAAGATTGGCTTCTAATGCGGCACGATAGCCTGAAAATTCCTGCCCTAAGGTTAAAGGCGTTGCATCTTGGGTATGGGTGCGGCCGATTTTAATGATGTCTGCAAATTCTTGCTCTTTTTGTTTTAATGTAGCAATAAGAGCTTCAAGGATTGGCAGTAAGTGTTGGCGTGTTTGCAACGTGGTGGCAATGTGAAGCGCTGTGGGAAAGGAATCGTTTGATGATTGACTCATATTGACATGGTCATTGGGATGAACTGGTTTTTTGCTTCCAAGTTTTCCTCCCAAAATCTTACTAGCACGATTAGCAATGACTTCATTGACATTCATATTGCTTTGTGTGCCAGAACCTGTTTGCCAGACGGAGAGTGGAAAATGCGTATCAAAATCGCCGGCAAGCACCTCATCGGCGGCGGCAATAATTGCCTTTCCAATATGTTCTTGTAACTTTCCTTTGTCCATATTTACAACAGCTGCAGCTTTTTTGATAAGGACTAAGGCATAGATGATGGCAAGGGGCTGTTTTTCACTGCCAATATTAAAATTATGCAGAGAACGTTCAGTTTGTGCGCCCCAATAACGATCTTGACGTACCGAAATCGTTCCAAAGCTATCCGTTTCCTGACGTGTTTCAACCATGATAAGATCCTTTTTTGTTCACGGGTTCTTAAAAAAGCTAAATAACGCGAAAGTGTAATAAGAGGCAAGACTTTGAAGCTTCATTTAGAAAAATTATTTTATAGCCATTCTTGACATTGGGAGATGCCGATTTTATATCTAGCTCATCCTAGCACTCGTAGCTTGAGAGTGCTAGTTAAACTTAAAGATTAATGCAATTATGTTCAGTTTTAAGGATTTAAAACATGGCTAATATCCAATTCCGCCCACTTCACGACCGTGTCGTTGTTCGTCGGGTTGAATCTGAAAATAAAACGGCTGGTGGGATTATCATCCCTGATACAGCAAAAGAAAAACCTCAAGAAGGCGAAGTGATTGCTGTTGGCAATGGCGCTCTCGATGATAACGGAAAGCGTGTGCCTTTAGAAGTCAAAACAGGAGACCGTATCCTCTTTGGAAAATGGTCTGGAACTGAAGTCAAGATTAATGGGGAAGACCTTTTAATCATGAAAGAATCTGACATTATGGGAATTATGGGCTAATTGAAGCGCTTAATTTTTCATTGTGTACTATTTTGAGAAAACTCCAAGGAGAAATTAAATGGCTGCTAAAGAAGTCAAATTTGGCCGTGAAGCGCGTGAGCGTTTGTTGCGCGGTGTCGACATCCTTGCTAATGCTGTTAAGGTGACACTCGGCCCTAAAGGTCGCAATGTGGTGATTGATAAATCATTCGGTGCGCCTCGCATCACAAAAGATGGTGTATCCGTTGCAAAAGAAATCGAACTGGAAGACAAGTTCGAAAATATGGGTGCGCAAATGTTGCGCGAAGTTGCTTCTAAAACCAATGATATCGCTGGTGATGGAACAACAACAGCTACTGTTCTAGGACAAGCTATTGTGCAAGAAGGTGTTAAAGCTGTTGCTGCGGGTATGAACCCAATGGATCTTAAACGCGGGATTGATGCTGCTGTGGATGAGGTGGTGGCAAACCTCTTCAAAAAAGCAAAAAAAATCCAAACTTCAGCAGAAATTGCACAAGTAGGAACAATTTCTGCTAATGGCGCTGCTGAAATCGGTAAAATGATCGCTGATGCTATGGAAAAAGTGGGCAATGAAGGCGTCATTACTGTGGAAGAAGCTAAAACTGCTGAAACGGAATTAGAAGTCGTTGAAGGAATGCAATTTGACCGTGGCTATCTTTCCCCTTATTTTGTCACAAATGCTGAGAAAATGGTCGCTGATCTTGATGATCCTTACATTCTCATTCACGAAAAAAAGCTGTCTAATTTGCAATCCTTACTTCCTGTGCTTGAAGCTGTTGTGCAATCTGGAAAACCGCTTCTCATTATCGCTGAAGATGTGGAAGGTGAAGCTTTGGCAACGCTCGTGGTCAACAAGTTGCGTGGTGGTTTGAAAATTGCTGCTGTAAAAGCACCTGGATTTGGTGATCGTCGTAAAGCAATGCTTGAAGATATCGCAATCTTGACATCCGGACAGGTTATTTCTGAAGATGTGGGTATTAAACTTGAAAATGTCACTTTGGATATGCTTGGACGTGCAAAGAAAGTGAATATTTCTAAAGAAAACACCACCATTATTGATGGTGCTGGACAAAAGTCTGAAATTACTGCTCGCGTCAATCAAATCAAGGCTCAGATTGAAGAAACAACTTCTGACTATGACCGTGAGAAACTGCAAGAAAGACTTGCTAAACTCGCTGGTGGTGTTGCTGTTATCCGTGTGGGTGGTGCAACAGAAGTTGAAGTGAAAGAAAAGAAAGACCGTGTTGATGATGCTTTGAATGCAACACGTGCTGCTGTTGAAGAAGGTATTGTTGCTGGTGGTGGTACCGCATTGTTGCGTGCAGCAAATGCGTTGACCGTTAAGGGAAGTAATCCTGACCAAGAAGCTGGTATTCATATCGTTCGCCGTGCTCTCCAAGCGCCAGCACGTCAAATCGCAACCAATGCCGGTGAAGAAGCCGCGATTATTGTGGGCAAAGTGCTGGAAAATAATGCTGACACTTATGGTTACAATACCGCAACCGGTGAGTTCGGTGATTTGATTTCTTTGGGAATTGTTGATCCAGTGAAAGTTGTGCGTTCTGCTCTCCAGAATGCGGCTTCAATTGCTAGCCTTCTGATTACAACGGAAGCAATGGTTGCTGAAGTTCCAAAGAAAGATACGCCAATGCCTCCAATGCCTGGTGGCGGAATGGGTGGAATGGGCGGAATGGATTTCTAAGCTCTTTTCCATAGAGATAATGAAAAAACGGGCATTCTGTGCCCGTTTTTTTTAATGCTTTTTTACGTTTCGTACAGTTCTTCCTTTTATGACAGTTATCTTATAGCATTTTTTTATTTTTCATTGATTGATGGTAACGCCATTGTGTGAATAGATCTCTCTCTTTATTCATGACTTTTTCTCTTGCATTTATGAGATGTTTTTATTGTGCGGGGATTGTGGTTTCCTTTGAAAATATTTTATTGATAAAAATAAAACTTTTTGATTTATAGTCATTTCTTCCTTATACAGTTCTATTTTTTCATTTCAAGTTTATGCATGCACCATTAAAAAATCCTGTATTTGTGCTTTAGAAGTGCGAATGGTTTTTATGAACCAACGCAAGAGTTAGTTCCCATTGAAAGTTGAAGAGAGAAAGTTGGACAGAGCATGTTGGGTCTTGTTTGTTTTTTTATGAATAAGATGCTGGTGTTTAAGCTTTTGTGTGAAAAAAAATTCAGGGTTTGCTCTGTTAAAGGGTTTTTGTAACTGGGACAAGCCTATCTCTGTTTGGTTAATCTCTGCCATAGGAAAGACAGCTTCATTGAGGAAGGATGTAAAGGCATATAATCACTCGTCTTGCCATCCTCTTTTTGCTTTATGACTTATAGTAATATCTTATTAAATAATGAAGATGATGCCTCAAACTTTTGTTGCTTGCGTGTCTTTTTGGTTGAAATCCCGTCATTATGTAACACTTTTACAAAACCAATGTTTATTAGTGATTTGTGTTATTTATTACCCTTAGCTCTATTATGAGTTTTGCATAACATTTCACAATTAGCCTTGTCGGTTGCCCCCCCTTTACTCCAAGAGGTCACATGGTCTGCATCCATGTCGGCAATTTTCCAAATTTTATTTTTATTGCCATTGTCACTGATTGCACATAGCGGGCAGTTTGAAATCTCATTCACTTCGGCATTGGCGGTTTGTTTGGCATAGGTTGATTTTTTGGTAGCTTCATCAAATACTCTTACATACCACTTAGCACATATTCAAAAATTCCTTTACGGTCTTTGACATAAGGGTCTGCATATAGGTTTTTTTACTTGCTCACTAATGGTTTGCGGATTGTAAGGCTTGGATTTGTAGGTTTCATATAGTCGTCCCCATTCGATCCCCTGCATTTCTTTCTCAGCAGTAGAAAAAATCTCTGATACCCAGTCAATTACGGTATTAAAATAGGTTTTTAGTTTGCTAATGTTGTCATCATGACGGTGACGGCTCATGTAGTCGCCTACATTGTTACGGCTGACCCATTCAAGGGCGGTGGCTAAAAAGTCTTGGCATAAAGCTGACCCTTGCACATAACTCGCCTATTTGTTAATATTGGCGTTTTGACTGTTGCTAAATTCGGCTTTTGCTAGGGTTACAAATTTGCCTGAGTAACAGCATTTAATAATTCTTGTTCATTGAGTGGTACGCCTGCAATGTTGATGGTTTTAAACCAGTTTTTAATTTCGATTTCCTCGCCGTCACACACATATACTAAAAGATTGGTTTTATTAATCAAATCTTGCTGTTCAGGCGGTAGTGAGTTGAAATATTGCGGGGTCTTATTGTTATCCATGATAGCAAATTTATTGGTAACAAATCGCCCGATACTGGTAATGCGTTGCTGTCCGTCTAAAACCTCATAGATACCATCCCCTGTTTGGTTAAAATACAACAAACCCAATGAGTAACCCTTTAGAATAGACTCAGTAACGGCAACATCATGTTTACCATCAGCATAGCTATAATTGCGTTGGTATTCAGGTTAAATGGTAAGTTTGCCTGATAAACCAAATAAGCCTTTGCTTTCAAATTCGTTGTAGGTGAATCCATGACAGATATCGGCAATGGTATAGGTCTTAAGCGTGGTTTTCATAAATTATTCTTATTTCCCGTTAGATGCTTCATCAGCGACAACATTTAACATTAGTTGAATTATAGAAATACAATAAAGGGCATTTTTAATTTTCGATATTTTGCGGTGCTAGACTTATTGAAATTATTTGACTGCATAGAGCCATAATATGACATCGTGTCATCAAGCATCATTTCTTTGGTAGCCCCACCGACAAAATAGACAACCAAATCTCGTTTCAAAAATAAATTATCATCGAAATACTGTTCATTTAAAAACTTAACTGTAGTAGCACTATAATCTATACCGCCTTTATTATTTTTAACGAACTGCCCGTTACTGTAATCAATAATAAAAAGAAAACGCAAATAGAAATCTTTATCCATTTCTATAGTTTTAACATGGTTAGTATAAGTACCTAATATATCAAAATCTTTTATTATAGCCTCTGCTATCGGCTTAAATGGAAAAGAGGAGCGTATCTCTAGTGTTTTTATGGCTTGATGTTCAATGTCTGATTGGTCTTTCCATCTTTTGATAATCTTTATATCAACTTGATTGATAGAATTATTTGAACTATCTATTTGTATAGAAACATTTTTACTTGTATTGTAGTAATTAAGCATAGTAAAGCATAACTGCTCAATGATAAGACCACATAAGCCTTTTAACTGAATTTCTCTTAAATTTAAGATTTTCTACCATTGTCATCAGTTGCAAGGGTCGATATTTGTAAACCAACGAACGCCTTGTACACGAATATATTTATTCCCCTCGTTATCAATTCTAAATCCTGCTGCTTCAAGTGGGTAGCTTTCAGGCACTCTAAACTCTCTATCACCACTATTCATGGTCGCACCTAACCATGCTTCATTGTTTTTAATGAGTGAAAATATGTCTTTACAGGTAATGGCGTTCATATTTCCAATAATGGAAAATTGTTTATCCGCTTCCACTATTCATGCCAAAAACTCACGAAATAGCGAAAAGGGTGGATTGGTGATAATCATATCCGCTTCATCTCGCAAGGCTTTGATTTCATCTATTTTCAAATCCCCTGTGCCATTAAGGTAATGCCATTGCAAATCCTTAATATCGACTTTGCCGTCATGGTGATTGTCTTTATCAAGGGTGAATATTTTACCCTGTTTTACCGATTTATCTTTGTCATAATTTGGGCTTTGAATTTCAAATAAAGACGGCTGATAATCAGCTTGTAAATCTTTACTGGTATGTGCGTAACGGGTGCTAATGAGTTTTTTTAAAGCCAAATCGTTCAAAGTTTTGAGCGAAATACTTGGTAAAGTTACTCCAATCGCAGTCAAAACCTGCAACATAAAATCCGCCCCAAAAGCTCCGCGAGAAATTTTATTGCTAAGGTTCTATGGGGTTTCCTCAATACCTAAGTCTTTTAACTTTTCTGCCACATCAGCATAGCTAAGGTTTCTAAGGACAATTTCCGCTTTAACAATGCCTTTGGCTTTATTTCGCCATTCATCGCTTTTTGAATGTTGCATATCGGATTTTCTCACTATTTAAAACATAGAATTATTATAAACGATGATTAACAGGCTTAAATTATGACCAAACACTTCTTACTAACAACCCATGCTCGTAGTATGTCGTCACTAGCCATTGTTCGGTTAAGTGATGACAAGGGTTATGCTGTGTGAATTGCGTTGGGAGTATAGAAATTGTGGTTTGCCTGAAATGCTAAGTACAAAATAAAGCCTATTACATTGCTAGTCGTAAACAATGGCAATGTAAGCATTGCAAACATCGCTTTAGTGTAATATCAAGCACTATCTTTCCTCACCATAAATTGCCATTACGGACGATTTTTTTGCTTGGGCCATTTATGTCAATGCGGTGAAGGGTATATCAGCCCTACAGCTATCTCGTGACCTAGATGTTCAGTATAAATGTAGTTTGACACTAGGTTTTGTACTAAGTGGGAAAAGGGGGGATTAGGTGGTAATTTGTTGTTTTTATGGTTATTTTTTACCATTAAATGCACTCTTTTTCAAAATCGATTTTGACACCTAAAATTGTAAAAAAGAGTAAAAAAGAGCGAAAATCAGAAAAAAGTGCGTTTTTATCGTAAAAATGAGAGAAGGCTTTGAAAGGTCTTTGAAGACCCTTTGAGAGCCCTTTAAAACTCTTTGAAAAAAATAAATTGGTACAAAACCTAGTGGCAAATTATACAAAATCCGCTGGCAAGCTACACAAGCCTCTAAAATCCGTGAATCACTCCAAGCCCAAAAAGATTTGTTTCCGTTAAATGGTGAAATCCACATGGACGGTAGCTACGTCCACTCAAGTGTGCGTGAGGAAAATAAAAAGATTGATAGGGTTGATAGACGTCTTCAGCTCTTAATGTTATGATAAGCCGTTGGTCCGTGAGACGGTTTATAAGAGGCATGACTTTCTTGTATAGTTTTGATCCCTACATTGTAATGTGCAAGCGATATGGCTTGAATTGGTTCAAAAGGAGACAGGTTTGGAAATGAGAGAATCCTAAGATATGCAGAGTTTAAATTCAAGTTGAACAATGCTTCATGATAGTTATAAATCAATGTGATGTGGTTTGACAATTTTCAAGAGCATTGCATTCTTGCAAATAACGACAATCATGTGTTGCTTCGCATTTTTTAATCGCAAAACTTTTAATGGCGCAATGCTTTTATTTATAATAATTATTCATTATTTTGTATGTTGAATAAGAAATTTTTATTACGGTGGACTTTTTTAATTTCAATTCTCTCTTATGTTGAAACAAGCTCAATCATTTTCTTATACCTCACAAGTGGGGGGATAGGGTAAAATACTCAAAGAAAATAAAAATGCCTCTCATGAATGTTCTCAAATAGTCAGTTTTTTTATAAACAGGGGGTTTTATAAATATTGAGGATTGGTAATGTGTAGGGTGGTGTCCGATTACTCTCTTTTTAAGCCTAAAGAATGGGGACTTTAGGCAAGTTAATACCCTTGTGTTATTTACTTATGCGCTTATTAAAAAAATATCTTTAAATATTTTTAATTTTTTCGCGATAATATCTTCCCGATGGGATTTGTGAAGAGTATAAAATCTTTTGAGCATCAATAGGTTATTTTAAAAATGTACGTTGGTATGATCATTTTCTTATGTTACCAATTATGAAAGCGTTTATGAAAAGTGTGTACAAATTTCCCATGAGACGTGAAAAATCATCAATAAAATTTCCGTGTTTTCAAAAAATAACGAATGGCTTTTTATATTAAAAAAAAGATTTCACACGTCTCACGTTTTTTATTTATTTTAGAGCTGAATATTCGATTTTTGTGTAAAAATGCTTGCCAACGCATCCACGATACGTGAAAAATCGAGCGCTAATAAGAAAATGATGAATATAATCCACTTCGTATAGCGTGACATTATTTTTACACTTTTATAAGTCGTGATGATTTCTTGTAGGATTTCTTTTTCCTGTTCTGTAAGCTCTGTTTTTTTTCTAGCCATGTTTCCACCCACACAAGTCTTCCCCTTGTTTGTTATGCTTTAAAATATCTCTTGCAAGATTTGAGCTGATGGTATTGAGATCTTTTTTGTCTAAATAAATAGGCATCCAACCAACGCAAGAAAAAGGCTCATTTATTGTTTTTATCGCGCAACCAGTGAGTAAGAGCAGCGCGTACATCAGGATCACTTTTTTGATTAATTTCATTTTCTACCTCTAGCCGTGTTGCTGATGACTTTAGCGTTTTTTCTATTTGCTTTTGTTGTTCAATCTTTTTTCCAAGAGTGAACACTTTTGCTAAAGCGATAAAAAAAGCGGTCAGAGCCGCTCCTGTTATCATCAAATTTTTTTTCATCCACCACATCATAAGCGCTGCTCCTGAAACCGTTTTGCCACAAAGAAGATGCCAGCACAGGCGGCTAAAACCATAATGGTTGCCAATGCCCATTGGATGGGACCATTGCCTGCCAATAAGCCTCCAATTCCAGAAAAAGAACCAACAATGGGTGTAAGCGCTTCTGCTTTGAAAAATCCCATTGGTGCTTGCGTTTCTACGGTTTGGTAGTTGGGAGAAACATAAGCACCTTTTGCCCATAATCCTGCTTCGGCTGCACGACGGTGCACAAGACCGTGAAGACGTTTCCCTCCTGCTTTGGTCCACTTTTGTAATTCAGCAGGGACGGCTTCATATTCGCCGTTATTGAGTTTTTTGAGCAGGGTCGAATTACAAAAAGCCGATGTTCCTATATTATAGCAAAACGATACTAACGCGGCGAATTGTTCATCCGTTAAGGAAACTGTCACATGTTTTTCAACGGTATTTTCAAATTTTCTTAAATCGTGAGAAAGAATTTCTTCTGCTTGTTTTTCAGTAATGATCATGCCCTTGTGAACGAACGGTTTGCCAACAGTGCTGGTGTGTCCATAGCCGATTGTCCATACCCCGATGGCATCTTTATAGGCTTGTAAACGCAATCCTTCCCACTGTTTAATGAGTGCAAGCCCTGCTGATGATATTTTTCTCATTTGCTTCTCCATAAAATAAAGCCTCACGTTGAAAGTGAGGCTGGTCAACATATTAAAAATGAAATTTTTCACTCTTCAAAAACAGAAGAGACGTGAAATTTTGATGAAATCAAAAGGTTAGTTTTGGCATCTTAGGGAATGGGATAATGGTTGGTTTGGCTGGTGTTTCCCATTGAGAGAGGTTGTTGGTTTTGAGACTTTGTGCTGGTTTGTTGATAGGGTCTTATTGGTGCTGGTGATGTTAGCGATTGTGTTGATTACGCAATGGTATTACGGTTGTGTTAGCGGTGGCATGATGGGTGAAGGTTGGAGGGGGTGCACAATCATTTGTGTTGGCATTGGTGTTGGTGATTGCGGTTGTCCTGGCAAGTGGTCCTGATGTGGAGGCGCTTGAGATAAAAGCGAACATTCTTAGAAAAATCTACAGGAGGAAGCGTGTGCTTTTACTTAACATCCAAAACCATAAAATATTTTATGTATTCAGCCTTCTGTATATTCAAATATAGATCATTGTTAAGAAGAGCTTTGGAATTTTGATACAATTTTAAAATCAGCTGATTTTGATGGAACAGGACTGTTCCATCTTTTTTCTCTAAGAGGTCACGCTGCATACTGTTTAACTCTTTAACTGCTTACAAACGGAAAAGAAGATCTGCTAACAGAAGTTCACGATTCACCGTCAAGCAGCATAACTTCGTTCTTTATGGATAGGAAAAAAATCTTAATTACATCATCAAAGATTTGTATTCTGTTGTTCTTTTTCTGTGTTGTGAAACAGAAACAGTTTTTCCTTCTGCTGTCACTAAGCTTTTCTCAAATCTCTCTGTTAAAGTCTCGCCTTTTTTGTTTACTGTTTCATATTCAGCATCCGGATTGGCTTTTAGATATTCCGCAAGACGTCTTCTCCCTTGTGTGTGTTTATAAAAAGTGGTTGGAAGATATGTATCTAATTTTTCAGCAGGTAAAGGCGTGTCTGGTTTACATAATACCCCCTTAATATTATCGTTGTGCAGCCTTTTTAATTTATCAGATTCGGCATAAAGCTTTTTGGCGAGCGCTAAACAAAACATTCCACATTCAGAGGAACTGCGTTGAATGTCCATTTCTGCCATAGCAAAAGAACAGTTAGACAATTCATGCGCTTTAATGGCCAATTGTGTTCTTAATGCTAGCACTGCTGGTTTCATATTGTTAAATGTTGTAGGTTCAAAAAATATCACGGACATTTTGTCATCGACGGTTTGATGATCAATGAGTGCAAAATGGATGCCTCCATCCTTTGTGTGAATGATAAATCTAGAAGATTGAACGCCGTTTTCGATGGCTTCTTTTAGTTTAAGGGCAAAGTCGTGAGATGATGCTACTAATTGAAGGTGCATTTCAGGATATTTACGATTTGCTTGTTCTACCAAGGCTGGCATCAGTTTAAGATCTATACTTGCATAATCAGCTGAGAACCAACGGCCCGTTGAGATGTCATCTTCTAAACGAGCAATGATATTTTTTAATTCCTCACGATCGAATGGGATATTTTTTCCTTTTTCGCTGCTGGGGTGTTCTAAATGTGCAGTAAGAGTGTCTAATGATGCATTTGCATGCGCTCCTTCAGGTGCACTTGCTCCTTCTGGTGTTTGTGAGGAATGAGGTGGGGGAGAATCTTGTGGCTTCATAATCTTAGCCTCTATGTTGATGATCGATAAGTGATATTATCTTCTTCAATTCTGGCTAAACAATGTTTTGAAAAACAAGCCTTTGCATCTTGAAAGGTGAGGCGATGAGAGCATAATGATGCCGTTTTCATATGTATTGCTCGTCATTTCTGTGATGTATTGCATGGGTATTTTATTGGAGTATTATGAGTGCGTTCTATTGGGAGCCCGTGAATACGGCTTGTTTTGAAAATCTCAAAATTATAGAGTTGTTGGTGATGCAAATTGGATGATGCAAAAGAAAACAGTCAGAAAAAGACGAAAGATATCTTCAAACAGTAAACTTTTAAAGATTGTCGCGAAACAGACCGTTTGATAACAGTCTATAATAATCCAAACATTTGATAATGAAATCTAGGCATAAAAAACCCCTTACCGCACCCGTCATTAAATACGATTTTTCATATTCTGTCAACAGCAAAACGATTATTTTTCTTTTTTATTGCGGGAAAAAAGCTCATTCATTAGCTATGCAGCAAAATATATTGTTTTAATGGGAAAGTTTTTGATGCGGTAAAAAATTTTCTCCTTTGAAAAGGGAGGGGGTAAGGTGAAGGGTGAGGGGAGAATTGTGGTTTTGAAATCCGTGGTATTTTATTGATGGAATTGGGAAGGTGGTGGTTGGCAGGTGTTGCGGGGCAAAGCGTAGGTGTTGCGATTGTGTTGGTGATTTGGGCTGTGCTGGCTGTCGTGTTAGCGGTGACGTGATGGGTAGGTTTCCTGTGCTATTGTTGATGAGCGAGGAGATTGTTGGTGAGGGCTTTTTCTTTTGTTTAAGAGACAATGCTTTTAATTTTGTAAAAAATCAACGTGTTATTTTAATAATAACATGTTGATTTATAATGATATTTTTGTCTTTATTTATCTTGAATAAGAAATCCAGATTATGCTGCAATCAAAGCCATGTCTTTTGTCTGTCATAAGATCAGGAAAGCCGTATAGAATTTTAAAAGAAAGGACTTAAATGCCATAATGAATTGTCTCAAGAGCTAAGGATGTCGTGATATTGGGGGAAAAGTGTATGATGAGGGCGGTTTGTTACAATGGGGGGGGTGATGGGGAGTAGTTGCTGTCTGAAAGAGAGGGCAATATTTATCCTGCCCATGCCGTGAATTATTGTCTTTTGAGGCATGGGTAGATATAAGGTAAGTCTCTTTGACAGGTTGAAGCGTTTTTTAAAGGGCGTGGTAGATATTTTAAAGCTTGTTTATTGCGTGCTTTAAGCCCGTCAATCGCATGAAATTCTATGAAAGGGCAAGCCTCAGTGGATCTCAAGTGTAACTTGCCGAGAAGGATTGTCTCTTTACAAAGGGGCATGTTACAAAGGGGGAGGTTTAGAATCTTTATCCTGTGATGGAGAGGAAACGATGGGTGTTTTTAGTCAATGCTCTTTTTGCTAGAATAGTCAAAATGTTTATAAAGGGTATCAAGAATAATACGCAATGAACCAACAAGAGTAGGCAGCGGTTGATCTTCTATAACAAGATATTGTAATGCTGCATGAAAGTTGTGTTGACGATGCAAATATTGCGCTTCTTTAATCACTTCTTGCATATCTTCATAGCAATTCGTTGCTCTTTGAACCCATTGCTTTTTTGCTTTCTCATCTGATGCGTTGTGCGTAAAACCATCATAATAACCGTTTGGTAAGCCTTTTGCACATAAATAGTCGTTTCTGATTTGCAAGTATCGTTGCGCCGTATCATATTGCTCTTTACTGATACCTGATGAATCCTCTTTATAGCCAAGCAAACAAAGACGCCCAATATAGGTTCCGACAAGCGGATTTTTCGCTTCTTCGAGGCTTAAACCAAAGTGTTTTGCACGCATTTCAATCGCAGATTGAAGCGCGGATTCGCTGGGACTTTGGGCACGTGAAATACGGCCATTGGGCTCTCTGAGTTTGCCTTTTATTCTCGGTCTACCGCGTTTTTTACGTATTTTCATGAACTTAACCATTTAAATGAAAAATAAACTGTCTGTTGATGGGGGACAGTGATGTAAAAAGCACTTAGAGCCAATACTGGGGAAGCAAATAGTGTGGGAATATAAGCCTTTGTAGACCAAAGGAGAAACGGATACTAAAGGCGTCTTTAAGCACAATGAACAGTGACAGTGTGGGATGAAAAAATCATCTTCAAGGTGTTTCTTACCATTCTTATCTTACCCCTATCAGTCTTATTTCTCGCCCCTATCATGCTTATTTTATCATGGATAGCGGCTTATTTGCCTTTTTTTTCATGAGCGCTTTGCGGAAATTTTTTAGTTTCCCTTTTGAAAAATCATTGTTTTTATTATTCGTGGGGTTTTGTTAGTGAGAGGCATATTGGGGTTTTCTTATTGGGCACTGTACCAAGATGTCTGATATAGATCAGGCTGCTACGTATATCTTTATCCTTTATAGAGGATTTTGTCTTCTTTTGAGCGGCACAGAGCTGTAAAAAACAAACTTTTCAATATACTTAATAATAGCATAAAATCCTTGTCTTTTCAAATAAAATATCGTTTATCAGTTCAAATAACAAAATAAACTGTGAAGGGTCAAACGATTTATAGTCGTCTTTTATAGAGGATAAAATTTTCATTTTTGCTGTTTTAATGGATTTTATCATAAAAAAGGAGGGTGTCATTTAAATGGTTAAATAACAGGATGTAATATTTAAAGAGGCTTTATAAGCGGGGCAGGTAGCTTGATAAAAGAGGCGTTTATAAGAGATGCTTTTATAAAGGTGGGGCTATGAGGTGTGAGACATTTCTTTTTTAATTTTAAAATAGGGCTTTTTTAATCAAGAAATTCTAAAATGAGAATTGAAAAATTTCAAAGCTGCTGTAGGCACATTTTAGATAATCGGTTGTTTGGTCTGTGGGGTGTGCTTATTGCTTCACGCTTTTGTTTAGCGCGTTCTTGTTTATCACATTCTGGGGGCATATCTCTCATGTCATACACAATGCCCCAAACGGAATATACTTATTGTTGCATATTCACATGCTTATTTTCAAGAGACATCTCTTACATGTGCTTGAGCCCATTTCACGACGGTGGTTCATGAAGGATATCATGGTAAAGCTTTCATGATAATATAAAATCCCATGATAATATAAGTCTATTGAGCATCATCATTTTTAGGTTTCATAAAAGCGTAAGCTGGTACTATCACACACTTTGCCAATCCCCAATATGTATACAGCTCTTGGCACTTGAAACGGTTTATAAGAGGCATTTTTATTGTACAGTTTCACTCTGCATGGCTCCCCACCCTTTTATGTGCAAGAAAATAAATTTGATTGCTTCAATATAGGAAAAGTTTGAAATGAGAAAATCTGACAGCATTTGGGATGTGTTGATTATCAAGATACAAAGCACTTGTGAAAATGTTTTTTGTCTTGTTATGCCATAAAATACTGTCATTTGAGGCAGGGATAGGAAGGCTCATAAGGCATTACAGTATTAAAATATTTTAGGTGCTAATGTTAAGGAAGGATTTTTCCGTAGAGCGCTTTATGCAAGTGGAGCTTATAAGTGCTCAGCAGGTGGAGTGCACTTAAGAGCAATGGGATTTTTTACAAACTGATGTGGGTTTAAAAATCTTCAATCTTTGAGATGTGGCAGGGAATATCATCATCCTTTGCTTCATATATACTCGGCTTCATTTAAGCGGTGAAAACACTGTTGTTTATGGTGGGCATGTCAGTTTTCTACATGAGATGTTTTTTAGATTAAATATTTGTTGGATTTTTGTAAAACGGTGTTCTCTAGGGTTTATGTGATCGATAAAGGAAGGAAAAGGGGTGTTTGGGCTTGTAAGTGCTTCACGTATAAGCGCGTATAAGGCAAGTGAATAAAATATTTAGAGGGGATTATAGTGCTTGCTTTATTCTGAGAAGAGTGCTAAGCGAATTTACCGTGCTGGTC
Organism: Bartonella sp. OT172YNZD; assembly: GCF_042193725.1. Classification (NCBI taxonomy): domain Bacteria; kingdom Pseudomonadati; phylum Pseudomonadota; class Alphaproteobacteria; order Hyphomicrobiales; family Bartonellaceae; genus Bartonella; species Bartonella sp. OT172YNZD. The sequence goes on from NZ_JBHILZ010000009.1 coordinate 64,361, forward strand.
GCGCGCTATCAAATATTGAGGGCGTATTTTAGAAGTGGGGGAGTATCCGTATGATCAAAGATAAATCACAACACCAATCTGTCCATGAGGGAAATACGGCTTTTGTATCACAGCCAGTGTTGGATCAATCGGCAGCTTTCAAAAAATGGATGGTGCTTTCAACAAACGATTATGTCATCATTTGTTGTTTGGCTATTCTCTTGTTGGTGCTTTTTGCCGCGACTGTCTATATGAATCCTTTGAATTTTTTTTACGTTATATCCAGAGAACAGTTTCAAGCAATGGGAAAAACAAAACAAGAAGATCTTCAAGGAATGATTCAGGGCTTTATACGGTTTCCTGCGATCGAATTTCTTCGCAATGTAGGATGGAATAGTGTTTGGGCTTTTTTATGTCTCTTACCGCAAATGGTTTTGGCTGTTCTTGTGGTGTTCTTTCCACTCTTTTCTATCTTTAACGCCATCTTGAAACGGGATGTGAAGGAAATGATGAAACTGTGGGAGACATTGCCAGAGCAGCAACAGCTAGACAACCAATCTCTCAACAAAATATGATAGGGGGGAAAGTGACCGCTTCTGTAATGCCTTTTTTAATAATTCTATTATTGACCTCCTTAGGGACGACTATTTTTATTTATTCTGCGTGGATCATGATACTGTTTTCTACCATGATGACAATTTTTGCACTTTATTATTCTTTGATAAAACGGACAATCTTGTTATGTAAGATGCGAAGGAAATTAAAAAAGGGTGCAGCGCAGAATTTAGGGCACTATCAGGCAGAGGGGAGAGGACAGAATACGGTTCTTGCAACACAGTTTAGTGCTTTTTCTTTTAAAGAATCTTTGCGTCTCTCAAAAAAAGATTATCGAAAAATTTTTTCTATCGCGTGCGTTATGGTTGCACTTTGTGCAGGTGTTGTCGTTTTTTTCGCTTTTCTTCCAAAACCTGTCATTTTTTTGCACAATCACGCGCCTATAGTGCTTCACATTGTTGATTTTGTCGTGCAGTTGCTGTTTTGGTTCTGGGCATGTATTGTTGTTTCTTTACCTGTTATTTTAATTCTCCATAGTCTCCTTCATTATGGCGTGAAAAAAACAGTCAAGAGATTAGAAATATTTTCTTGAGTAGAGGATAAAATGATAACTTCACATCAATATGATAGGGGAAAAAAGTGGGCATCATCGTAGAATATTTGGCTTTTTTAGGGTACATCATTATTGCCATTTTAATGTTTATGGTCATAGTCAGGCTTCCTTACCTGTTAATCAAGCATATGAGGTTATCCTTTAAACTCGCTCAAGACTTGAAAAAGAGTACGATGCAACAAAAGCAACCCATACAACAATTGCGCAATGATCTGGGAGAAATGAAAAGACACAATCTCGCGCATAAGACCCTTGATGCGAAAATACGCTTTCTTAACTACAAAGAATCTCTGCCTCTTTCTTCAAAAGAATGTAAAATAATTCTTTTCGTCTTTATTCTCTTTGCTGTTTTGCAATCTGCTTTCTCTATCGCACATTTGGTATGGTGGAAGGATAGTATGGCTAGCTTTATAATGCCGCCGCTTTCAGGCATTCGCTATAACTTTATATGGTTAGGGATTCTTCTCGTTTTTCCGATCATTGGGATTATGTGCATAAAGTTAACAAGAAAATTGAGAAAAACGCTTCAACAATTGGAAGAAGCAATAAAACAACGCGATCAGGCAATCCGTATGCAGAATGTGGAAGGGGGACAAAGTGACGAGTAGTCTTATAACATTAATAGCCTTTTCTTTCCTGCTCTTTACGTTCTTAAATGTTTTAATATGGGTGCCGGTTTTTATCATTTATTACCTGTTTATCAAGCGTGCGTGGTTGTATTGTCGCGTGAAAAAGGAACTGAAATGCGTACTGAATGAACGCGATATTGCCTTAAAACAGATCTCCAAAAAATGAAAAGTAGCAGAGTGTTTGATAAAAAACAGCTTTCTCTTGTTTGACAAGACTATAAAAAATATCCTCTATTTCTACGGTCATAGTGACAGCTCCAATGGTTATAACTGCTATCGTTAAGATATGGAGAGGGAAGCACTTTGTTTCTTTTGTCGTATTCAAGCCACTGGCATAGATGCTTTCCTGTGCTTTTTTATTCTTACCGATTGTTTTTATTATGCTTTTTATCGTGACCCATCAGTTGAAGAAAATGGTGCAGAAATTAGAAGAAGAGGTTGAGCAGAAAAAAGCACCAATCATACTATACAATGTGAGCGAGGGAAAAGTGAGTGAAGGAAAAAAGTGAAGAGAGGCTTTTGTTGCTATAAGCATTGCTTTTGACTTGTTCATTAAGGAGCATGGGGTGCACTTCACGTTTTATGCTTTTTTTATATTTGTGTCGTGTTTTGAAAAGAATTGAGGCTCTTGCTTGAGTGGGGTTCTTGCAAGCTTGTAAGGGGGAAAAGTGAAGGGGGGCTGTTATTGTTCTTGGGCTTCACTTGCTGTTGGTTTTTTCTTTAAGAGAGAAATATTGTAATTTATTTTCTTTTTATCAAGTATAAAAATGTGTCTTATCAAGGGATATTGAGAGCGAAAAATCTATACTTAAAGCAAAAGATGCGGCGGCGGTGCTCGGGGAAGAAAAATCCATTTTTTCGAAAAAATGGAAAGGCAAGGTGCATAAAGAAGGCAAGCCAAAAAAACCAAGTTTTTGATTAAGACGTTTTGCCCCATGGAAAGTGCAACAGTGCTTTTAAAAAGCTTGGGTTTGAGGAGAGAAATTGAAAGAAAAGCAGAACATCTATTTATTTACGAGACTGAAGGACAGTTTCTCTATCTGGATGAAAAAGGTTTTGTGCAATTTGATGATGGAATGGTGGGAGGCGCTGGTATGCATGTTGCGGCTGCCAAATGATTCATCCTTATCATTTTGGGGATTTGCCAGATTGACAACGGGTATTGAGGCAAAGGGATTGAAAATTTTTGAGGAAAAGGTAAGAGCCTGGCGATGATGCCGTTGCTTGAGGAAGCTTTAGATAAGGACGATGAACGAGGTTGATCTTGGCAGCGTACTTGGCTTTCATATGGGGGCACCACCTTGGAAAAAGGAGTTATGATATCTCAGTGGCTTCTTCTTTGCTGCGCTACTTTGGGGCTTTGGCATTGAGGGCTGATGTTAAAACTTTACACCCTTTTCACAAAAGTTTTATGGAAGATGAAAGTTTGGGCTTTGAAAAAAATATCGAAAAAATCTATTTGGGCCGGCTTTGCGGATGGTTCAAGTAGAGGTCAAGAAAAAGCAGCTTCGTTACGATTTTTTTGCACCAGTTCGCTTCTTTTTTTGAAAGGAGCTTGTCTCCTGGAAATAAAAAGAGCAGCGATTAGAATTTTAGAGTCAGAGCCCCATATTTGTGCAATAGAAGAAGATATTCTTATGAAAATTTAATCGAGGAGAAAAGAGAAGCCTTAAGACAATAGGGGATACACTGTGGGTGATGAAAACATGATGTTTGAAGTCGATGAAAAAAATGTAGCCCTGATATTGTCTTTGATAAAAGATGAGGGATCCAAGCGCTTGATATTGACGAACCCTCATTCATTGTGAGGAGGAAAGCTTCGATTCATGAAAATGGCTTAAAAATTGAGATAAATGAGGGATAAAAAATGAGGGGCAATGAAAAAAATGCACTATTAGATGAAAATCCACGGTCTTTTTCGCTTGAAGAAGCGTTTTTGACACGAAAAAATTATAAAGTCATCTTTTGCATTGCTTTCATTATTGCCGCTTTTAAAGTGGCATTCTTTATGTTTTTTGAGTGGGATTTGACAGGGTGGTGGAATTATATCCTGTTCATTTTAGCATTAATATTGGGTTTTATATCAACGCTTCTTTTTGTACTCATTCCTGTTGCCTTTATGGTCCGCATCATTTTTACGCGTTTGTTGAAAAAAAAGATCGAGCAGTTGGATCAAGCACTCTGGAAACGAAGAAAAACGGCTTACCAACAAAACAGCGTGTGAAGGGCGGGCAGAAAATGAATACTGGTCTTTATATATTCTCATGCATTGTAGGAGAGTTTCTATTCGTGCGATGTTTGAAGGTGATGGAAAAAAATGCACCGCTGATATTGTCTTTATAAAAGATGAGGGATACAAGCGTTTGATATTGATGAACCCTCATCCATTGCGAGAACGAAAGCTTCGGTTCATGAAAATGGCTTAGAAATTGAGACAAATGAGGGATAAAAAATGAGGGGCAATGGAAAAAATGCACCATTGGATGAAGAATTACGGTCTTTTTCGCTGGAAGAAGCGTTTCTGACACGCAAAAATTATAAAGTCATCTTTTGTATTGCTTTCATTGTGGCAGCTTTGAGAACGGTTCTTCGCTTCGTACCAATTTTGCTTGGGTGGAAGTTGGTGGAGTGGGAAGGGGATGTCGTGGCAGCTCTCTTGTTAATCATGCGGCTTATATCATGGTTTATTTTTTTGTTCATCCCTGTTGCCTTTGTGGTTCGTATCATTTTCACGGTTATGTTGAAAGAAAAGATCGATATGTTGGAGCAAGCAATCTGGAAGCAGAGAAAAACCGCTTCTCAACAAAACAGCGCATGAAGGGGCGGGGAAAATGATAGATATTAAAATGATGGATATTATTGTTGTACTCTCGTGGGGTGTGGGCTTGACGCTTTTCACGCTGGTTTCTGCTGTCGTCATGATGTTTATTTGGGCATTGTATTACTCTACTTTCAAGCGGGTGAGACTGTATTGCCAAGTGACAAAAGAATTAAGCCGCGTGCTTGAGCAACCTGTTGCTTTTGAGCAGCTTGGGGAAATGCCGATGATTAAGTTATCTGAGGAAAAAGAGTTTTCTCTTTCTGATGAAGAAATCTTAACGATGGAAAGTGCAACGGCGCTTTTAAAGAGTTTGGGATGGAAGGTGGAAATTGAAGGAAAAGGAGATCATTTGGCCACCTATTATTTACCAGATCGCGAAGTGCAGTTTCTTTATAATGCTGAGAAGGGGTATCCGCGATTTGATTGTGCAATTGCGGTGGTTTCTGGTATCCATGCGGCGGCTTGCCAAACAATAGACCCTTATAATTCTGGAGGCTTGATTGCTCTTGAATTGAGTTTTGATATGAAGGGGTTGGAAATTTTTGAAGAAAAGGTAAGCGTTGGATGTTTACGTCGTGCACTCGAGAAAGCTTTAGAAAAGGCAATGACAGAGGTTGATCTTGGCAAGATGCTTCACTCTCAATATAGAATCCTGCCTTGGGAAAACAAAACTGTGGTTCCTCGGTTGACTTCTTATTCCCTGCGTTATCTTGCGGTTCTGGCTTTGATGGGCGATGTTGAAACTTTACACTCTTATCACAAAAGCTTTATGGAAGGTGAGAAGCTAGGCTTTGAAACAAGCATCGAAGAAGAGCATCTGGAACGCGCGATGATAATTGCTCAGGCGGTAGAAAAGACAAAGCAACCCAGTTACGATTTGCTTCAACAGGCGGCAAAGGATTTTTCCATGGAGGTGGAGAGCTATGAATATTTTAGAGCCACAGATCCCAGTTTGTGCAATAGAAGAAGATATATTTACGAAAATTTGATCGAGGAAAAAAGAGAAGAATTAAGGCAACAGGGATATTTTGTTTACGAAAAGGATACGATTTGTGAGGTTGATGGAAAAAACTATCGTCCCCATATTCTTTACATAAAGGATGGGGAAGTAAGATATATGGATGTAGAAATTGGGATTGATGAAAAAATTTATTGAGAAAAATAAAGAGGTTAGATAAGTTAAAAAGAGCTTAAACCTAAAAATAATGCGTAAAAAGCGCGCAGCGTAAAAGCAGAGGGGAATAATGCAGGAGAAAAAAGTAACATTTGAAATGTCTTTCTTTTCATTTAGAAAATTTATGGTGTCTTCAGTGGAAAGGCGTAAAGGGGTGGAAAGGTGTAAAATAATAGGGCGCCGCTTTTTTATCATGTTTTGTACATGCCTTATCATGATGGCTTTAGAAGTTCCTGCGGGGGCAAAATCTCTGGTACAGCTGTTGCAATGGACAAGATGGGAAGGAATTGGTTCTCTTATTTTTCTCTTACCGGTGTTGATTTGGTTTTGTCTTCTCACTCCTCTTCCAATCCTTTGGGGGCTTTGTCGCTTTAAAGAGCACAAATTGAAAAAAATAAAGAAAAAACTAAAAGAAAAAACAAAGCAGCAAGAGATTAATCAATGAGATTATACGCATGAAAGGTAAGATCGCGCTTTTTATTTTGTTTCTGCCGTTTGGATATTTTCTTCTAAATGCAGTTACAGTTTTTGCCATTTTTGTGAATATGATTATTGTGCTGCCTCATTATTCTTTAATCAAGCGTTTGAGGCTCTATTACAGAGTGAAAAAACAAAGACGTTTGATGAAAGAACATCCATAGCGTTTTTGTTTCTTTGAAAAAAGCGTAAAAAAGAAAGAGAGAGTGCAGCAAAACTTAGAACGAGAAACACAGATAAGTTCCCATTCGTTAAAAAAAATGCTCGCTTTTTCATGCAAAGATTATATCCTCCACGCATGCCTCTCTCTCATCATTATGGTTTTCAAAGTTTATGTCTATGTGATTTACTGTAAAGGGATAGCTATAGCTGCTGAGATAGATGAGAGCAGATTTGAATATATTGCCATTCTCTCGTTTTTCTGGTTTTTTTATCTGTATGTATTTTTGCAACGATCCCTGTTATTGTGATCCTTCGTGAAATTTTAACTTCTCGGTTGAAAAAGAAAATTCAGCAATTGGAAGAAGTGACTGAAGCAACCCAATAAATCAATTTATACCACACAAATCAATTTATAAAGAGAAGGGGATAAAATGCATTACGGAATGGCGGCAGCTTCCACGGTGGTTTTGTTCGTTCTGCTGGGGGGTGTTTTGATTTGTTCTTAACAATACCTATTGTGGCACTGTATATTTCTTTTATAAAGCGTTTGATATCGTATTGCAGGGTTACAAAACAATTAAACGCAGCGCTGAAAAAGTGTGTGTAGCGCTTATGTCATGGGGGAGGCATAAGTTTTAGATCATGCGATTGCTTCTTTTACGCTGATCTCTGTTTGAGAAGGGCTGATGCCAATTAATAGGCTTGTAATAGGCTTGGCAGTTTATCGGAAGTTTCCTGTTTTCTGTGAATTTGCAAAATCGTAAAAACGTGGAACTGTAAAGTCAAGGATGGTGTTTGCTCAAGAACATGAGGGTTGTGGCGAGGTTGGGGAGAAGAGGGTGCCAATGGAGGCGTAAAGGTTGGAGTGTGAAATGCGTCATTGGAATGGGAGGAGTTTGGTGAGAAGGGCTGATGCCAATTAATAGGCTTGTAATAGGCTTGGCAGTTTATCGGAAGTTTCCTGTTTTCTGTGAATT
>NZ_JBHILZ010000009.1:71847-79611 GCF_042193725.1 Bartonella sp. OT172YNZD
GAAGAGGGTGCCAATGGAGGCGTAAAGGTTGGAGTGTGAAATGCGTCATTGGAATGGGAGGAGTTTGGTGAGAAGGGAAGTGTGTGTGGAGGACAAGGGAAGAGGTTGGATGTGAGGGGTGATGAAGCGTTTTTTATCAATTTATTTAAAGGATTAGCTTTTAAAAATTCAATTGGTGATGGTTCTGTAAATTTCATGATTTGAAGAGCCATAAAGAGCTAGTGATCTCTTTTGTATAAATTGAGAGAAGGTTTCGTATCTTTGGTATATCTTGTATATGATCAGTGGTTTTCCTATAAGGCTTTAAATTTAGTTGAATCCACCACTTGTTTTGTGAGCTTGATAGCTTGGAAGTTTACGGTTCTTTATTTTAGGTTTTCTTATTTTCTGTCGTAAAAATGCATTTAAAGCAAGCATAGTTGCTGATTGTGTTTTCTATCGGTTTATTGTGATACTTTTTTAGCATTCTTACCCTATGAGAGTGCTTTTTGCACACTGACTGTAAGGGTGTCTAATTTTCATTCGGTTCTGATATGGTGTTTTTTATAATATATCATCCTATGATGTCATAAAATTCTGTTTTGATATAGCTTTCTTGGTACGTTTAAGTGTTTTTTAAGGAGCGCGTTGAAGTTTCTTTAAAAAAGCTTGTCGGGTATAAGGACTAAGGGAAGACTATGAGGGGGAAGTCAAATCGAACCCGCTAAAATTTGGACTGTTGAAAGAGAAGATTTTCGTGGGAACCTTACGTCCCGCGGAAAACATCGTTCTTTGAGGTGTGGAGAGAAAGGTCAGTTTTAAAATAGATAAAAAATTCTAAACACAATTTGCTGTTTTAAGTTTTATGCCATAACACCCCATAAGATTATGCTGTCTAAGTCGCGTGAGAAGGGAATAAGCTTGCGGGAAGGATAATAAATTGTCAGAGGGATAGAAGCCGTGTGAGACAGTTAAAAACCGTTTGGTTCTGTTGTTGTTGATACAAGGATGCTGTTTGAGGCGCAGGGAGGAGGATTGTTCGTTCTCAAAGCCTATGATTTAGAGAGTATGGGGGACTCAAGAGGATGTTCGGGTATGGATAGAGATTAAGGGGGTCCCTGCTTCTTTGCAAAGCCATAGGTATTGATCATAAGTTTTGTTTATTCATATGGTTTTTTATGGCATCCAGTACCTGTTGGCTTATCTCCTGATGGGGCAGCCATCGTGAACCTTTTGGGGTTGTTTTTTGTTTTAATTGAATGGGGATAAAATCAACCTTGTTTTTGCGCGCACAATCGATGATCATTTGATCATGAGTGTTAGAACCAAAAATATGAAGAATACATGGTGGTGTAGGCAAAAGAGCTAATCGCTCAATTAATGCGCAAGAAAATGCATGGGCAGGCGAATGAATCCATAATATGCAATATTTTAGATCATGCCATTGATTCACAGCTTCTAAAAATTGTACTTTTGATGCCGCACAATCATAATCCAACGGCACGCATAACTGTTTTTTTTTCAATGCCTCAAGCTGGGTTTTATGTGAAAGAAAGCGTGCAGCAATAATCACTTCTTTTGGCTCTAGTGATCGATACAAAGGGGCAAGCATCTCCGTGCCCCCTACCACTAAATAACGATAGTGCGCCTCCTTTTTTTTCATGCCCCTCCCTCTTTTCTTTAAATCACACCTCGTTGCTTTAAAAATGTGCACATTTCATCAGCAAGCTTTTCACAACGTGTTTGTATCTCTTCACTTATAACTTTCCAAGTACGACCTTCATCATCTGAGGAAAAATCTTCGTTGGAAGAGGCGATTTGACATTGGAGTGCGTAACCATAAAGTGTGCGCACCACCGGCAATAAATGCTCACACGGTTGTGCGCATTTTTTGGCGGTACTCCCATGAGAGATAAGCCCAACAGGTTTATTTAAAAAGGCATTATAAGCTAAATTATCAAGAGCATTTTTTAAAACACCCGAATAAGATCCTTGATAAACGGGGCTTGCTAGAATAACGCCATCAGCTGCTGCAATGGTTTTTACAAACTGACGAACAGCAGCATTTGGATTAGCCTCAAGCTGATAATGATAATCTGGATCTGTCATCGGCAAGGGCTGTTCACGCAAATCAACCCAATGAAGTGATGCACCCCGCTTCATGAGGCAATCCGCTAAATAACTGGCTAAAGTTCTTGTTAATGAAGGTTGACGCACAGACCCCAAAATAATTGCTATATCCAATAGGATTCTCCTTTATCTTTTCCCAATAAGCCTATAACGCAAGGCTTATAAAGAATTGTGAGTAAAATGACGCGTATTATTATGCTGTCCATAAAGAGCAATTGTGATGATATCGCATGGTCATAGAATCAATCTATACTAACAAGATTGTTGATAAAACAACACCTCAAACTTGCAAGGGAATGTTAGTGCTTTCATTAATATTTAAAACGTTTGATCTCAAAAATAGTGGCTGTTTCGTGTCTTAGAAGCGCTTTTATGAATATATTCTTAGCTATTGACTTGCAAGAACCCTAATGAAATATGGAATATATCGTCATATTTTGAATGATCATTGATCCTTTTTAATTGGCATAAGAGGGTTGAAAGATTTTCTTATTTCAAATGCTCTTATTGCGCAATCATTTGCAAATCAATGGAAGTTACTTTTTTCATGTCTAAGGGGGGACGAAAACAATAAAAATGCTTTTATCTTTTCAAGGGATAAGGGCTATCGTAAAGGTGGGGTATGCTTGTTGTAGGAGCAGGGGGATGTGTTGTAGGGAGACACCTTAGGGGGTAATTTGGGTCTTGTAGAGGAACGAATATGGGGGCTTGTTGCAAGGGAGGGTTATCGTAGAGGCAGCAGGTGGCGTATATAAATGACGCCGGATTACATTTTTTATTGAAGCGGTGGTGGTAATAGATTTTATATAAGGGGGATATATTCATGAGAGCACTATTGTTATATCCTTCATGGGTGCTGTTCATGTAATAGGGGTGACGCGCGTTGGTTTGGAAGTATTGAGAGATGTTTCTTTAAAACAAGCATAGTGAATTGGCAAAATTGAAGTATTGGCAACCAAATATGCAATACAAGTGTTCTCTGGGGTATTCTGTTTGACGACAATGAACGGAATTTTACTTAAGAGATTGTTCGTGTCTTTATAAAAGCCAAGGACAAATAGTGGTATAAAAGGAAAAGCAAATGAAGGGGGAAAATTCCACATTTTATAACAAACTGTGCTCTTTTGTTTTTGGAAAATCATTTCGTTTTTATAAAGACCATATTATCATTTGTCTTATTTCACTCATTATTGCGATATGTCATAGAGCTCTTGTGATACCATTAGAATCCAAGTGGACGTTGAGTGTATCGCAGGATAGCTCTCTTTTGGCGTTCTTTGTGCTGCGTGAAGTCATCATGGTGTGTGTTTTTGCCTTGATGCCTGTTTTATTGGTGCTTTATCTTATCTTAACGTATGTGTTAAAAAAAAGGATTCAGCAGTTAGAAGAGGCTATCCAGCAACGGGGTCACACAACCGATCAACAAACTAATCCGTCAAAAAATGATAGAGAAAAAATAAGCCGTTTTTTTATCGTATACTTTTTGTTGATATTTCTTTTGGAAGTCTTTTTTTCTGTGGGTCTTATCATGCTCATTCTGGAATTTTATTATTTTGTGTTCAAGCGTGTGAGAATGTATTATAAAGTAAGACGAGAATTGAAACGCGTAAGAAAAGAGCACGACAGGACGCTTGCGCAGCTATAGTAAGGGGGAGAGGCAATGTTCAGCAGCTCTTGTGATAAAGAATAAGCGGATGGTTGAAAGATCATCATGCAAAGAGGCTAAAGAAGCCCATTAAGTTTGTAATGAGGAGGATGCTCTTATCATTTAGAGAGCGACCGCGCTTTTAGAAAATCTGAGTGGTTTGTTGAATAACAAGGCAAGCACCATACATCGCACTTTTAGTGGTTCTTAAAAGAGCGAGCATGAGAAAAGAAATGCGCTTTTCATAAAAAAGGGAAAAGCAATGAAGGGGAAAAATCAGCATTTTATAATGAACTGCGCGATTTTTTTTTGAGAAAGAGTATTTTTCTGTGCGGGAGTATGTTGTCATTTGTTTCCTCTCACTCATTATTGAGCTGTGGAACAGGATTTTTTTTCTACCATCCTGGGGAGTAAAGGGAAATTGAAGGGTGGCAGGATACACCCCTTTTTCTCTCTCTGTGTGTGCGTTTTGGAAAGTGATTACAGTGTGTGCTTTGGTCTTGATCCCAGTTATGTTGATACTTTGCATAACATTGTGGTTTTTTTTTGAGAAAAAATACTCAGAAATTGAAAGAAATAAACCAGCAACGGGGTAAAATAACCTTTCAAAAGGATTGGTATAAAAAAGGCATGAGAGGGAAAATGGATGATATTCTTGTTGCAATATTTGTTCTCGTGCTTATGTTTGTGACAGTGTGGTTCGCTTTTATTCCTACGATGATTTTGAAACTTTATTATTGTGTCTTTAAGCAGGTGAGAATGTATCGCTGGTTAAGAAAAGAACTGAAAAGCGTGTTGAAAGAATATGATACAGTGTTTGAGAAGTCATGAGAGGAGAAAAAATAATTAAGAAATTATGAGAGATTCAACATTTATAGGGATTGCTCTCTATACCATTTTGTCTCTGATATGTTTTGGTGCTCTTTATGGTTAGCCGTAAACATTGCTCTAAAGGATGGTGTTGAGGATAGTATTGATTGGAAGAAAAGCTGATTATATTATAGACCATTATTGATTAAAGCGTTATGGAATAAGAGTGTGGGGTTTAGAGCCTAAAGTGAGCACTTGGGACTTACTTCATCGTTTGAAATGTGGGACAAGTAAAAGAACGGTTTTGGTAGCGGTATATGGGTTGTTTTTGTATTTTTAGGCGCCTTGTTTATCCAGTCTTTGAAATGAATCCTATTGAAGTGGGGATGCAGGGTCGTTTTCTTGAAAACAGGGGAATTTTTTGGCAGAAAAAGCTGAATTGTGGCTATTGTTTACAGATTGGCGCGGTTTAAAATCTTCACTGTTTGAGGTGTGAGGAAGGTAAAGGAATGGCAAGGTACCACGAATATTATTATTTTTATAATGGCGCAAGCCATAACCACCTGTGCACTTTTCTTGATTCCGGTGATATTTGGGTTTTGCATCATCATAATGCGTAAATTGAAAAAAGGATCCCAAAACGAGCAGACCCAATTTCTGGACGAGAGCAAATAAGCTCTCTGCTGCACGGGCTTTTTCAAAGAGTGAGGGGGAAAATGAACAGGGATCCTATAGCAGTACTTGTCTTGGATCCCCAGTTCTAGGTGATGATTGCTATTTGCATGATCATTATCATGCTTGTTGTGGCTCTTTATACCTCTGTCTTCAAACGGATGAAAATTCATTTTCAAGTGAAAGGCGAGCTGGAAAGAGTGCTTAAGGAAAATGATCTCGTACTTCAGCAGTTTTGGAAAGACGAAGCCGTGGTGCAGAAGAGGCGTTTGCAGCAAAAGGAAAAAGAGCTCTCTGTCGATTATGATGATCATGAAATTCTCGTTATGGAAAGTGCAAAAGCGCTTTTAAAAAGCTTGGGATGGTTGATGGAAATCGAGGGAAAAGGAGATCATTTGGCAACCTTCTTTTTACCAGATTGTGAAGTGCAGTTTCTTTATAATGGTGAGAAAGTGGAGGAATTTTCGCCGTTTGATCGTGGGCTTTTAATTATGAGCGGTATTTTTACTGCGGCTTGTCAGACGATTAATCCTGATAATTCTGGGGTTTTGCCAACAGTATTTATAAATTTTGTATCCAATGGATTGGAAATTTTTTGAAGAAAGAGTGAGTGTTTGGCGTTTAAAGAAAGCTCTTGAAAAAACTTTAGAATGGACAATGGAAGATGATTGTTTGCATGAAATGTTTTGCTCTCAATAGAGTTTTTCCCCTTGGAAAAAAGACTCTTTATCTTGGGCAACGGGTGATGCAGAGGCAGCACTTTATGCTTTGCTGCATCTTGCTGCTCTTGCTTTGCTAGGCGATGTTGAGACTTTAGCGTCTTATGACGAAAGTTTTACGGCAGATAAGCAGTTTGGCTTTGATAAAACTATTGAAAAAGTCCATTTGGAACGCGCGATGACGATAGCTCAAGAAGTGAAAAGGGCAGGAAAGTTCAGTGACGATCTGCTGGAACGAGTTGCTGAGAAGTGGTCCATAGCCATGGACTATCAGCTTTTCAGAGTGAGCCCTCCTAATACGTGTAATCAAAAACGCGCTTTTCATAAAAAATTAGTTGAGGAGAAAAAACAAGAATTAAGGGAACAAGGATGTATTGTAAGTGATGAACCATACGTCTTTGCAGCAGAAGGGGTAAAACATATCTCCTGATATTACTTATATTAAAGATGGTAAAATCGCAGTTAGGGATATAAAAATTGATTAGTTTACTCTCCTGTTGAAGAAAAGCACTCTGGTGTGAAAGATGTGAAAGCGCCATGATTGAGACGCTTTCACATCTTTCACACCAGAGCAAAATAAAGTGCTCGAAAAATCAAGAATAATAGCAAGATTTTAAAAAATAGACTGAAAATGGCTTGATCCTTAAGAATAGGGGCGAAAAATCGATTATAAATTCTGCTATCTTCTTAAAGACGGACTCTTTGTTTTGTTAGAAAAGGCTCATAAATTATCGCTGATTTAAATGGTATGGAGGAAGGTCCGTTGACTAAAGCGCTATAGGGGGGAGATAGGGGAAAAGCCTTTATCGTTTGAAATGTGAGACAAATAAAAATGTCATTTTTGAAGGCGATGATATTTAGCCAATAAAAATAAAGATACAATAAAAATTAAATTAAAAAAAAAAGGCCTCATTTTAAAAGGGCCTTTTTTTGAAATTTTACAATATATACAAAATGTATATAATTTTACTTTGAGAAATTTTTGTATCTTATACTCTATTGGAAAACATTTGTATGAGATATATAATAATTGATCCTAAAAAACCAGCTATTGCATTCAATAAACTTTTTCCTTTTTCGTATATATCGTTTATTGATGCTTGTTCTGATCCGCTTTTATTATTTATTCTCAGTATATTCAATGTATCCGATGTGTTCCTTACTTGTTTAAAAAACTGTAAATTCGTTTTCTCAATAGTATAAGGAGCAACAATAGGAGAGGGTTGTTTATTGACTATACGATCAGATTTTTGAATTGCGAGGGCTAAACCACTTGTAATTGCTCCTGCTATGAAAAAATATCTGATATTCATAGTTTTTCTCCTATATTTATTTCTATAAATAAATATCAATATGTATCATATATAAATTCGATTTAAATAACTATAGTAAAAATACAACAATCATAAAAAAGAATAAAGTTTGTCTATAAATTGACAAAATTTACCCTTAATTGCCTTAATGAAATCTTTCAGATTCTATTTTATGAAGGTGTAAAAAAGTTTGAAAGCTCTGTATGGAAGTGGAATCCCATAAGACGGGTAATATAATAGTTGCTAGCAAACTTCTTTTTTATGCCTTTGAGCAAAGATTCATAAAAATGAGGGTTCATAAGAATGAGATGCGATGAAAGTTGAGTAAAACCCCTGAGGGGAAGGATGCACTCTTTGAGGGCTGAGTGCATCCTCTCATGGATTGGATGCTGCCTTATGAGGGTTTGGGCAGTATCCGTTGAGGGGAAGGATGCACTCTTTGAGGGCTGAGTGCATCCTCTCATGGATTGGATGCTGCCTTATGAGGGTTTGGGCA
>NZ_JBHILZ010000009.1:79711-106889 GCF_042193725.1 Bartonella sp. OT172YNZD
CTCTCATGGATTGGATGCTGCCTTATGAGGGTTTGGGCAGTATCCGTTGAGGGGAAGGATGCACTCTTTGAGGGCTGGAGTGCATCCTCTCATGGATTGGATGCATCCTTATGAGGGTGGGATGCATCCTGTAGGCATGGATGTACTCTTTGAAGGCTGAGTGCATCCATAGGGAAAGGCATATTCCATCAAAAACAGAGATAGCCAAAAGATTTGTTTCTATATCTTATATTAATCGGTTGTTGTATTTGCTATGGATATTCATTCTTTATCCTCAATATTTAAGATGATTATGTAATAAGGGTTGTTCGTCAATATAATCATTAGGGATACTAGAGATATCTATGATAATTAAGATATTTTTGTGCTTTTTTCTTGTTTTTTTTGTGTTTACACAAGATTTGCAAGGGTTTTCTACAGTTTGTTTTTGTAGCTTTGCTAATGGCGTTGGCTAAATACTTCAATTATTTTAACTGCTTCAACATCGCCTTAAAAGAACAGTGCTTTATAATATGACCAAATAAGCTGTATAGTTTTTGATTCTTGAGGGATGCTAGAAAAAGGGGGATGTTAGGAGAGATGTTGTATATATTTTTAGTTTATCTCTTAAAGCAGGAAGATGAACATATTTGAGAAGAATATGAAGTGCTATGGATAAAGCTTCCCTCCGTTTTTCCAGATCTATTTTTTATTCGGTTTGACGGTTAAAGAGCAGTATCTGAATGGAGATTACGCATTGCCTCATGTTTTTATCCTCATGCTTTAGATTTTTTCTCATGGGGATTCCATTTTTTAATGGGGTTTTACGCGTTTCATGTAAAACAGAATGTTCCAAACAGAATATATTTGTATTGCACATTTACGTACTTGTTTAAAAAACATAATGTCGTCATTATCATCACAATGATGTTGGTGAATGGGATAATGGAGAAACCTCTTGTGAAGTGGATAAGCCTTTTTTTTAAATCTCATAAGGGGAAAGCCAGCACTATCATACTATTCTAGCGCCTAATGTGATGATAGCCTTTGGCTCTTGAGAGTGTTTATAAGAGGCATTTTAATTCTTTATCTTTGAAGTGTTTTATTTCATATGTCTCTCATGTTTGTAACATGCAAAAGATATGGTGTTGATTGATGCAACATGAAATAAATTTTAAATGAGAGAATCCCTATAATATTTGGGTCTCTTATTTTAATATGAATAACAGTCGATTATAATTATAAATCAATGTATTGTCGTGATACATCAACCTGTTGGTGGGGTAGGCGATAAAGAAAGTCATCAAATATAAATCATTCTGTTATGTCGTAAAACACTGTCCTTTGAGGTTTGGTAATATGAAACAAGCTGCCTTGGATATGTTTAAGTGTTTTTTAAAGGGCGTGGTGGATCTTTAAGGCAGAGCTTGCTTTGTCGCGTCTTGAGTTTAGCTGAAAAACCTGAATGGAAAACCAAGAGTGAAGTGTATCCAAGCTGTTTGTAGATCAGATTGGATTAAGAATCTTTGTTCTTTGAGGATGGAACGCAAGACAATTTGACAAAAGAATCATCTATTTTGCGGGTAGATCTTATGGAGAAGTATAATAAGCTCATAAGGGAGTGATTTAAGAGAATACATTTATAAAAAAGTACAGTCACAAAAAAAAGTCCTCCGTTGAAATCAGAGGACTAAAAGCAGGAGAATTTTAACATTGACTAGTAGGACATGTTAAAAAGAATGAATTTAAAAGACCGCACTACTAAAGACACAAATTCATACTTAAAAAACCACGGCGTTGTAATTAGCAGAGAACTCAAAAGATATCAATATAAAAAATATTTTTTCAATTGAATATTTATTTTGAGACTCGACATTAATTAAACTATACTTAAAGCTGTTATGATACATGCAAGCATCTTGAACAAAACTTATTCTTCAATAAAAAACGAATTAAGAGCACCTCATGATTATAGGACTGGTGTGGGGAGAAGGTTTTTTTTAAGGTTGCGGAGTGTATCTTGAGTGTGTGTGTGGGGGGTGAAGCTGCATTCTTTGGGGGGTGAGGTGATGGAAAAGGTGGGGGAGGGAGCTGCTTGGATGTTCGAGCAGTGTGGTGGGGGCTTTAGAGGAGGCAGCTCTGAATGGCGAGGAGGGGATTATTCAGAATGTTTATGGTTTGCATATCCCCAATGAAATGCTAGCAAGTCTAAACAATCTCGTAAATGATCGGCAAGGGAATTTTGTTTGCGTTTTGAAGAATTTAATTCTTTGATTGCTTGTCCATAGCCAATAACTCGTTCAAGTAGTGAATAACCAAGAATACCCAGTTGAACTTTGATTGTTTTTAAATGATTGGATGCTTCTATTTGACGTTCAATGGGGTGTGTGTATCCTTGGCTACAGGAAACTTTTTCACGGGTGTAGTCAAGGCTCATGTGGAGGTCGGCTTGGCTTTGACGCCAGTAAAAATAAAAACGTTCTGCTGCTTTATATTGGGCTTTGCTGAGATGTCCTTTGGCGTATAAAAGTGCAATGGGATGGCTTTGTGCATTAGTAATGGCATTGATAGTACGGGGGTTGCTAGAGCTTTCTGGATGATTGGGTTGAAAATAAGGATTACTGGTTTTAACAGGGATTTCTTGCGCTTTTAAATGACCAATGTGCTCTCCTTTATCTTGATGATTAAGAGGGCAGGTTTGCGTATTTTTTTTCTCTTGATGGTTCATAGCATCTCCTTAAAAATTTTAAATTTGCTTCTTTATGTTTATGCAAATAAATGGGATTGTGCTGTTGTATGCTTGCTGAGGGATACGTTTTTATGTCTGCTTTTTGCGGGATGGGCAATTTTCTGCTTTTGGGCTCTTGTCTTTGTTTCTATTTATGCTGGAATGAGGTCTTTCGGGGTTACAAGGAAGGTATTTTTTAAGAGTGGGTGCTTGCGTTCTTTGTTGGTGTGACCTCTAAGTTTGTTTATGCGCAAGCCTTGAGCATTTTGGTTTTACTTGGTTGTGGTTCTCAAATATCTGAGTGTTTGGCGTCCTTTTGGGGCTTGTCGTTGGTCTTGTCCTTGGGCTGGTTATAGAGGTGTAAGGCTTCTTGAGTTTAGGCTTTCATTCTTTGATGCTGCATTTTTGGCATGGTCTTTTGTTTTTCTTATGAGGGTGCAGAGCAACCGGTTATTACGTGGCAGGTTTTTTGCAAGGGGTGGTGCTTTCTTGCATTATGGGAGCTGTCCTTTGTTTTTTGGGGTGGGAGAAGATAGTTAGGACTGTATTGTGGAGCGTGTTTTTGAAGGCTTGTGGTGTTTTGCGCCATTGCTGCAGTGGTTCTTGGCTTTGCTTATTTTGAGGGTACGGGGTTAAGTGGATATCGCGTGGGGTGTCTTTATTGAAGGTGTTGGTGTGTTGTTGGGTTGGCGCATAACGGAGCGAGGCATATGGCTTTGAGCTGGCTTTGGTTCTCGAACGATGGGGCGTTTGTGGGCGCTGTTGGACTTGTCCCTTTGTTTGTTCAGGAGGGAGTAAGGTGTGTGCGTGTTATGCTGGGGGATTAAAAAGAATCGGCATTTCTCTACCTTATGGGCGTGATCTTTGATGTTATTGCTGTAAGGGGTATTTTGATGGTGCATGATTTGATCTTTTGGCTGTTGTTAGGGTTTTTCTGCTTTTTTGCTCTTGCCTTGATTTTATTTATAGGGCTGCAAAGCCTCTGGGGTTTACAGGGTGGATGTTTTGGAGATGGGGGGGTGCTTTATGGCTTTATTGCCACTCCCCTTGGTTTTGTTTATGTGGGAGCGGGCAGGTGCGCTGTTCGCGGGGAGCTGTTGTTGAAGGGGGCGGGGTGTTTTCTTGCATTTTTCCAACTGTCCTTGGCTTGGTGCATCTGGGCGTCAAGAGTGACCCTGTTTGCGTGGCAAGTGTTCTTGAAGGCGGTCATGTTTTGTTGCATGATGGGCTTTATCCTGTGGCTTGCTTATTTTGGAACAAGGAATATTGATGTAATAGAAGGGATATTCTTGAAGGTATTGCTATTCGTTGCATTGTTGAAAGTACTCTTGGTTTTTTTATACACGAGCGAGGTGATACGGTTTTAAGAAGTCGTTGCGTATTTTGAATTTTGTGCTATTTTTCTGTATTTGGATGCTAATCCTTTTTTTGTTGCTGAGGGAGCGGGGCGTATGGGTTGGAGTGCGCTTTGGTTCTCAAATAAGGATGTATTGATCGGCATCAATGGATTTCTCTTTCCTTTGGTTTATCAGGGTGTAAGGCGTACGCGTGTTTTATGGGAGCGGTTTTTGAGGTAGGTGGTGTTTTTCTTCCCCTATGGGCGTGAGTTTTAATTTTACTGTGGGTTATTTGGGATATTGATGTCGAACGATTTGTTTTTTTGCTGTTGTTGGTGTTTTCCTACCTTTTTATTTTGCTGTCATTTGTGTTTATAGGGTTTCCAGGCGCCTCGATATTTCTTGGTGGCGGGTGGCCTTTTATTGTATTTTGGCATTTTCCTCCTTTTGAAGGAAGTGCTGTTTTATTGCATTTTAGGAGTCGTCCTTTTTTGGCTCTTGTGGGGATGAGGAGTATGGGCATACCGTGGGGACTACTGTTCTTGATGGGGATGCTGTTTGCTGCACTGTTGGAGTGGCTCTTGAGTTTGGCTTATGAGGGGGCAGCAAGATGGGGTGGTGACGCGTTGTTTGTGGTTATTGAAGGGGGTGGTGTTTTGCGCCATTGTTGGAGCGATCCTTCTTTGTTTGCCTGTGGGAGCAGAGCATATAGGTTGGAGCTGGCTTTGGTTCTCAAAGGATTGGGTGTTTTTCGTCATTTGTGGATTTACCCTTTCTGTTGTTTATGTGGGCGCAAGGCGTGTGTGTGATAGCGGAGGCGTTTTTTAAGAGAGTGAGGTTTATTGGGCGCTAAAGATAACGTCGAGGGAATGATTGTTCAAAAGAACAGCGATAGCGGTAGGTTTGAGGGTCAAACCAAAGACCAACTTTGCCTTCAAAATCGCCGGAACGTTGTTTGGCTATATTCATAATAACGCCGGGGCGTTTGACTAAATCCGCTTTTTCTTGTGCGAGAGAGGCGGCAAAGATTTTGTCTTCTAACGGTCGATTGCGCCAAATGGTGATAATATTAAAGGCATTGGCGCCAATTTCTGAGGCGCCTTTAATATCTTCTGTGCTGGGGATATCTTTATCCAGACCGCCTTTGCGGGCATGGGCTACAAGATGAATATGCACACTGTTTAAAACAGCCCAATCAACCATTTTATAAACGGCTTGTTCTTGTCCTGCATAATCATCAGAGGCAATGCCAAGCCGCATCAGACTGTCGATGATAAATTGATCGCAGCCATAGCGCGCACGGCAATAATCAAAGACATCAAGCAAGGTATCTACACTTGATTTGCCAACATGTTCATAAAGAATAAGACCATCGTCTAAAAAATGAAGAATCCGTTCAATCGTCTCTTTTGTCGGCTGTTCTAAGCCGCTCGTTTGTTTGGTTAAACGCCGTAAAGATTGTTCTCCTTTCATTTCTAGAGACGCTAAGCAAAGTCGACTCTTTTGCGCAATCCAATGGGGAATACAGTCTGATAACAATTGGCTTTTGCCTGCTCCACTGGCACCGCTCCAAAGCGTTAATTCTGCTGGGCGGAAATGCAATTTGTCCTTCAGTTTAGGGTAGGGAACCGTATAACCAAGATGTTTTTCAGGCTCTGGCCAAAAAAGCCCAATCACTTGATCTCTATAGTCTGAGGCGCGCCGTAAACCTTCTGGTGCAAAGTTTTGTGCTGAGGAAAAGGCGGCTTTTATGGTGGCTGCATCAATCCCTGCGGTTAAACAGTCATTGGCATCTTTGCAGGGTAAATGTACACGGTAGCAACGGTGGCGTCCAAGCCTGCTGGCAATTTCAAATGCTGCTTCTTCTCCTGGCTGATCCATATCGGTGGCTAAAAAAATCGTTTCAAAAGATTCTAAATGATCAAACTCATTTTCAATCCAGTTGTGTTTGCCCCCACGGCCTCCTCCAAAGGGAACAGAAACCGCCGGATATCCATAGGCAGCTAAGGAAAGCGCATCAATTTCTCCTTCAGTGATAACAATTGTACGGTTTGTTGAAGAAAGCGTGGGGAATGGTGCGCGCTCCATGAAGGGTACATGCTGAGATGCATGTGTAGAGGCATGATCTGTTGAGGGTACATTTTGGGGTGCATGTGGGGAGGTGTGGTTTGTTGAGGGGGTGTTTTGGGTGAGGCAAAGGGCTTGCCAACCAAACAAAATCGGTTCACATTGGGAGGCTGTTGGTTTGGTTTTTGCTCCTGATTGCGCCAGCCGTTCTTTGACTAACGCAAGGGTACCATCGGGTTTATAAAAGGGAAAAATGATTTTTTCACCATCTTCTCCTATGCGGTAACGCTTTATAACCTCTAAAGGAATGTGGCGTTCTTTGTGGAGATAGTTTTTTACGAGATTCTGCGGGGTGCGCCCTGTAGGAACCGGTGGATGGCGATAGGAACGATGGGGGACCATAAAGGGTTTGGGACGTGTCAGATTGAGAGTCGCGCGTGCTTCTTCTAATGCTTGAGAGAGGCTAATGCCTTTGACTTCACACCAAAGGTCTAAAAGATCGCCTCCGATGCCTTCTGCAAAATCATACCAAAATCCTGCTTTACTGCCGCTTAAACAAATCGATAAACTTTGACCGGCTTCGCCGCGTGTGTTGCCTACAATCCAATTGTTGCCTCGTTTGTGCCCTTGGGGAAGAAGCATTTCTGCTATTCTATCTGCTTGCGAGATAAGTTTTTGTTTGATTTCAAAAATTGTGCTCATGGTCATTCGTGATATTATTGTCGCTTTTCTCAGATGTGAGAGGTGAGGACTCTCTTTTTCTGTTCTCATCGTTCGATCTGATAGTGAAATCCGTGGTGCTATGGGGTTTGTCAGTCTACTTTGAGAGCTTCTTTGCCACTTTTGGCTTGCCAATAGTCGCGAAACTTCTTGACTTGCCAATGGGCTTGGCTTTCACTCAAGCCTTCTGAAACTGCCGCCTTGATGTCTGCTTGCCAATACTCAGGAAGACAGTGTCCTTTGGTAAGGTCGTTATTAGAAGAAGGGGTATGCTCGAAAAAGAGGAGATGGATGCTGAAAGGCTGGAGAGCGTTGTTTGAAGGGTATGATATTTGCTGAAAGTTTCTAAAACTGCCGCCTTGATAACTATTTGCCAAGTGCATGGAAAACGGTGTCCTTTGGCAAGTTGAGGCAGCGGGTTTTTTGTTGAAAGAAGGCGGGATGGATACAGGGAGGCTGGAGAGCGTTTGGTTCCTTTGCATGCAAGAGATGAGGCGTGTAGGGCAAGCGCTTTTGTGATGAGAGTAGTAGGGATGATGTTGACTCGTTTTGCTGTATGAATGGCTTATTTCATTGATATTGTTATTATTTTTATGGTTTTTAAACATTTTTTGTCCCCGTGCGTGCTTGAAAAATACATTATTCGTATGATGTCAAAAATTGTCGCTATAGTTGATCAAACTGCGGTAAAGCGTGTCGTTGTTCTCAGAGATGAAAGATGAGGAGCCTCCCTGTTTTTGCTGTTCGAGCCGTTCGATCTCACGGCGAAACCAGTTGCGCCATGTGGCTTGCCAGTCTACTTTGAGAGCTTCTTTGCCGCTTTTGGCTTGCCAATAGTCGCGAAACTTCTTGGCTTGCCAATGGGCTTGGCTTTCACTCAAGCCTTCTGAAACTGCTGCCTTGATGTCTGCTTGCCAATACTCAGGAAGACGGTGTCCTTTGGCAACTGAGGCAGTGGATTTTTTGTTGGAAGAAGGTGGGATGGATACAGGGAGATTATTGGGTGGGAGATTGGTAGCGGATTTTGTTTTCCCCTCCGTGACAATTCGCGCGATAGGGGCGGAGGCAAAATCGGCTTGCGGAGCGTTTAAGGGGGAGGCGTTTTTTTGCTCCGCTTCTTCTTGTGGAGGGGAAGGGAGAGGTGAATCAAGAGCTAAGGAGAGAGACGGGTGATCGCTTAGTTCAAAGTTCTCTTCGCAGGAAAAACAAGGTTCTATCTTATCAAACAAAGTTTTCTTTTCAAAAACACCGTGAGGTGTTTTCTTTTCTTCTGTCTTTTGAGCTTCTGAGCTTTGTTCAGCATCTTTTGTACTCTCGTTAAGCAGTTGTTGAATCTCAGCATTGATTTTCTTGCGCTTTTTTGCCGAAGAACGCCCCGCAAAGGATTTTTGTTCAAGCAATTTTTCACGCTCTTTAAAAACATTTTCGCAACGCTTGTTCCATAATCCATTGGCTAGATTTAAAATCTTACCCTCTTGGATGAGCATTTCTAAAACATTAACAAAAGTTCGCTTGTCACAACCGCAAAGACGCGCTAAACGTTCTTCCGATATTTCTAGAGGACGGCCGCGTGCATACATTTCATTGAGAAGAATTGTATAGATTCCAATTTCGTGTGCACGCATTCCACGAACACCTCCTAGAAAGTCATTTTGATACCAACAAACATATGGAAGCCTAGACGAT
Source organism: Bartonella sp. OT172YNZD (assembly GCF_042193725.1). Taxonomy (NCBI): domain Bacteria; kingdom Pseudomonadati; phylum Pseudomonadota; class Alphaproteobacteria; order Hyphomicrobiales; family Bartonellaceae; genus Bartonella; species Bartonella sp. OT172YNZD. The sequence continues at coordinate 88,229 of NZ_JBHILZ010000009.1, forward strand.
TCATAATGAGGAGTTTCTTGTTGATTAGCGTGTTTCATACTGCAATCTACTTTCTTCTTTTTTATACATTTTTATTGACGATAAAAGCGCAAATAGGGATTTAGCTTGTGTTTTGTTTAGGCTCTGTTTGATGATGGCTAGAGGCTTCTTTACGACGCTTATAAATGATTGGGTGTGCTTGAAGCGCATGCAAACTTACGATTTAAGACTGCGGTGATGGAAAAAATAAAGAGTACCACATATTCTCAATGTATCTGCTTTGGGTATTTGCTTTGGGCAGAAGCTTTTGGAGGTGGTCTTTTATATCCTGTAGGGTGGTTAAATTGTTTTTATGATCCAAAAATAAAAAATTTCCCCCCCCTAAAAAGTAAAATTTGTTTCCTTAATTTTATCCTTTTTAGAGGATATTGCAAGCCCGTTTTATAAAAAGGACGTGTTTTTTTTAAAAGACGCGCTATATGGTGAAATTATGAATATCGATGGTTGGCGTCAAAGATTAAGAATCGCTTTGGAAAAAAGTGGGCGGTCAAAAAGATCTGTCTCCCTTGCTTCCGGTAAAGGTGCGGGATATCTTCATTCTATTCTTTCTGAAGGGAAAGAGCCAACAATCGAATCTCTCTCGCGAATTTGTCACGAAATTAATATCAGTATGAATTATATTCTTTATGGTAAAGGGGCTAGCCCTGAAGATAAAGAATTTATAGAGCTTATTTCAAAACTTTCTCCACAAGAGAGACAGGCGATTTTGACTCTTTTGCGGCGACCCTTTGACGAAGCTTCAAAATAACTTCTTTCTGTGCTTTTGAATCAAGACGACTCCAGTATTTTATTAATATTATATCACTCATTTTATCTCTCCTGTGTGTTTATAATTGCAACCAAGTAAGAACAAATAGAGAACAACAAAGGGACATGAGGGGAACAAAGAATAATAGATTTTTGTTTACATATGTCATTTGAACCCCGTAAAGATTTAAAATATATCTTTTATGAAGGATAAAATGATTGACATCTCTCCTATAGAGGAGATAAGACTAACGCTATATTTAGTCTTGTCAAGACAAGGCTATGCTTTATCAACTATCTAAAGGGGGAAATCATGAAAAATGTTCCGTTCGTTAAAGAGGATGAAATCATTATCGTTCTATGTGAAGATGAAAATCCTAATACGTATGAAGGACCAATCGACGAAATCGAAGAAGTGCTCGAACTAATTGAAGAATGTGAAACTGTTTATAGAGTTTTACGACTCGATCTTACGACATCTCATGCTGAAGATGTTACAGAACAAATCGCTGATTTTTATGTCGAAAATCATGAAATGAATGAAGAAAATACGCCATTGCAGCCATTTGTTTTGAATAGTGAAGCTTATCATGCCTGTTTAAATGAAAGAGCGGCTTGTGATTATGAAGATAATCTCTATGGCTCTTATGAAAAACAGCATCGTTTACGCCCATGTGATGTCTTGACAGATTATTGGTGGTAAATATGCTAAGTTATCTCAAGACTGCTTATCAAGGGATTCCACTTTATTATGCTGGAAATACGCGAAATTTAATAAGACTCGAACCACAAAAACACAACGCTGTTCTTTTCATATCGCAAGAGGTGGCTCAGTTTATGGCAAAAAAATTGGAGGAAGAATATTGCTGCTATGATTTTTCCGTTGTGCAATAGCTAGATTGAAAAAGGGAGCCGCAATGAAAGGGCAAGTTCTTTTTTATTGCGGTGACAATGATGTGCGTTATGCTTTCGTTCTTGGGGGGGGGAACGTGGGGGAAATTTTTAGCCGATATGAGACAGGGGGGTATGAAGAAAAGAGCCTATGTATGAGAAATTGCGGGCGCTTTGCGAGGGGAAAAGGGGTTGGCTGGTTTATTGGGGGATGAGGAAATGAAGGGGGTGGAGAAGTGAGATCGTTAAAACTTGTTTAGACGTATTGGGATACACGGGTTCCGGGAGTTTTTGTGTTAAGCGTTAAGGGGGGCATTATTTTACTCATGATGGGCAAGTTCTTTTTTATTGCGGTGACAATGATGTGCGTTATGCTTTCGTTCTTGGGGGGGGGAACGTGGGGGAAATTTTTAGCCGATATGAGACAGGGGGGTATGAAGAAAAGAGCCTATGTATGAGAAATTGCGGGCGCTTTGCGAGGGGAAAAGGGGTTGGCTGGTTTATTGGGGGATGAGGAAATGAAGGGATGAAGGGGAAGTTCAGTGACTTTGGAGTGACACGAAAGCATGTTGGAGAACGAAAATGAGGCTTAGGAGGAAGAGAAGCAGCAGTACAGCGTTGAACAAGGTGCCAACCTATAAAAAGGCAAGTTCAAGGAGGAAAAAAGCAGGTTTTTGTGTTTTCAGGGGCGCAATATTGAAGGATAGTGTCGTTTTTAGTCCGTGTGAGGGAAACAGCTTAAAAAATGTGAATTTTTCAAAGAGGATATATTGCAAAAAACACTTTAAAAATGAAGGGGAGAAATACTATGCCAATCATTATCGATTGTATTCAGGGAACGGAAGAATGGCAGAAAGTGCGTAATGGTTTGATTACGGCTTCTTTGTTTGAGATGGTTATGGCACAAAAAAAACAGGGGCAAAAAACTTCACGATATCATAGTGTGATGATGAAATTGGCAGGAGAAAGAATTACAGGAAAAACCGTTGAGGAAGGAACAACGCTTTCTATGAGACGCGGAACAGAATTAGAACCAACCGCACGACAGCTCTATGGGGAACTTACACATACAGAACCTGAATGTATTGGCTTTGTTTTGGCAGATGATCGCGGACAAGGATTTTCTCCCGATGCTTTTGTGGGAAAAAATGGCTTATTAGAAATTAAAACAAAAAAACCTGAAATTTTGATCCCTCATTTCATGCAAAAGAATTTTCCAGCAGAACATAAAGCACAATGTCAAGGAGGGTTATGGATTTCTCAACGCGAATGGGTGGATTTAATGCTCTATTGGCCTGATATGCCACCTTTGATTAAACGTGCTTATCGTGATGAAGCGTATATTTGCAAGCTTGAAAATGAAATTAGCCATTTTAATGAGGCTTTGGAGAAGATGGTACAGCAAATTAAGTGTGTTGAGACAGGTTTTAGTATAAGGACAGAAATTGCTTTGAAGGAAAGGAAAAATAAAGAGCGGGGAGCGAATGCAAAGCGTCTTCTGGTGGGCAAAACAAGAAGGAGGCGGGGAAGAAAGGGATCTGTACTGCGTTGAATAGGGACAAAGTTTTATAAAAAGGAAAGAGCAGGGAGAGAAAAGCAAGTGGGGTGTTTGAGGAGAGTACAGGCAGGGAGCTTAGAGTGAATAGGAAAGCATGCTGGAAAATGGAGGAAGATGTTTGAAGGGGGGATTAAAACCGCTAAAGCTTGTTTAGACGTATTGGGACACGGGCTTTAGGAGCTTTTGTGTTTAGCAACGTGCTTGGGGGATATTATTTTACGCATGAAAGAGCAAATGCTTCTTTATTGCGGTGACAATGGTGCGCGTTATGCTTTTGTTTTTTGGAGGCTATCTGTTTTAGTTGGTATGGGAAAGGGAGGCATAAAGAGCCTATGCATGAGGAACTGTGGTAGGTGTGTTGGGGAAACAGGTGGTTTAGGGAGAGAATGGGGAAGGATGGTTAGGGCGAGTGATAAGGAAAGAGAGGGTGTTGGAGAAGTGAGATAGGAGACGTATTGAGGCGTGGGTTTAGCTGCTTTGATGTTGAGTATTAGGGAGGCAGTAATAAAAAGGAAAGAGTTTTTCTCACTGGGGAGAGAATGCTGCGTATGATACTTTCGTTGATGGAGGATTCGATGGAGGTGATTGATGTTTGTAGAAAAAGAGAAGAATAAAATGGTGCTGCGAGAGAGGATTGAACTCTCGACCTCTCCCTTACCAAGGGAGTGCTCTACCACTGAGCTACCGCAGCTCTTTTTCAATCTTTGCGCTGTTTTGTGCCATATTGTCAGAAAATAGGCAAGAGAACATTTGTATATTCTTGCAAGAAAACGTATCTTATGTCATGACATATGTTTCTTATACGCTTAAATATTTAAGGCGATGAGTGCTTGGATAGAAGCTCAGCACTGTTCATAAGGTTGCGCAATGATACAAATGCATCAAAAACAAAAACAAGATGAAATGAATCATCAAGATGAAAAAGCAAAACGACGTCAAGAAAGATTGGCGCAACAATTGCGTCAAAACCTGAAACGTCGAAAAGAACAAAGCCGAAAAAGAGCGCAAACAGAGCTCTAAAATGCAAAAAGCTCCAAAATGCAAAAAATGTTTTTTAGTGAAGCTTTGCAACCAAACTTCTCAATAATTTGTTTTCATATTTAGAGTACGTTCTAAAACGATTGATAAAGCATAACTTCCCGAAGGGGGAAAACCTTTGGAAGGGCAGGCACAAAGGAAAAGAGGGAAAACACGATGGATTCTATTCAAATTGTTGGGGGAGAAAAACTTAAAGGAACAATTCCTATATCTGGGGCAAAAAATGCTGCATTGCCTCTTATGATTGCGGCGCTGCTTACAGAAGAAACGCTCACTTTAGAAAATATTCCGCATCTGGCCGATGTTGAATTGCTTATTCGTATTCTCAATAATCATGGTGTTGGATATGCCGTTGATGGACAAGAGTTTAACGATGAATGCTTGAATTCAAGAACAATTCATTTTACGGCGCAAAAAATAGCTACAACACGGGCACCATACGAACTGGTGAAAAAAATGCGTGCAAGCTTTTGGGTTATCGGACCTCTGCTTGCACGATGCGCAGAGGCTTATGTTTCGCTTCCTGGAGGATGTGCTATTGGAACAAGACCTGTCGATTTTATCCTTGAGGGACTTAAAACTTTAGGCGCACAGATTACGATCGAAAATGGATATGTTCATGCAAAAGCACCAAGGGGGTTAAAAGGTGCTTACTATCGGTTCCCTAAAGTCACTGTTGGGGGAACACATGTGATACTTATGGCAGCAACACTGGCAAAGGGAACAACCGTTCTTGAGAATGCGGCTTGTGAACCAGAAGTGGCAAACCTTATTCGAACCCTGAATGCTATGGGGGCTCAAATAACCGGTGAAGGAACAACAACGCTTACAATTGAAGGGGTCAAAAAACTTAAAGGGACAAAAATACGCGTTATTGCTGATCGAATCGAAGCGGGGACATATGCAATAGCTGTTGCTATGACAGGAGGAGATGTCTTTCTTAAAAATGCAAATCCTAACCATCTCACAAAAGTGCTTAAGGTGCTCCAAAAAACAGGACTCGAGATTCAAATAGAACCTCAAGGAATTCACGTTAAGCGAAATCCAAAAAACACAAAAATTATGCCCGTTGATATTAAAACAGGACCTTATCCTGCTTTTCCAACTGATCTCCAAGCGCAATTCATGGCGCTCATGACACGGGCTGAAGGAATCGCGCATATTACAGAGACGGTTTTCGAAAATCGTTTTATGCATGTTCAAGAACTCAATCGCTTAGGGGCACAGATAAAGCTTGATGGGCAGACGGCAACTGTCTATGGAACAGAGAATTTGCAAGGGGCTCCTGTCATGGCGACGGATTTGCGTGCTTCTGTTTCTCTTGTGATTGCAGCATTGGCAGCAAAGGGAGAAACAATCGTTAATCGTGTTTATCATCTTGATCGTGGATTTGAGAGATTAGAAGAAAAATTAGTCCGTTGTGGCGCAAAAATTCAACGCATCACAGTGTAAATCTTTCAAAGATATGCTCCACAAAGAATGGCTTTGAGAGGTTGCTTGAGGTGGAGGTTGTGGGCAGCATGCTTTCATGACATGGGGGTGAGGGAATCGCGCATATTACAGAGACGATTTTCGAAAATCGTTTTATGCATGTTCAAGAACTCAATCGTTTGAGGGCGTCGAGAAAGCTTGATGGGCGAGAGGGCAACGCATCTCATGGAAAAGAGAATTTGCAAGGGGTTCCTGTCATGGCGACAGATTTGCGGGCTTTTTGTTTCTCTTGTGATTGCAGTCCTCTTATCTTGTTACATTGGCGGCAAAGGGGGAAACAATCGTCAATCGTGTTTATCATCTTGATCGTAGATTTGAGAGATTAGAAGAAAAATTAGTCCGTTGTGGTGCAAAAATTCAACGCATCACAGTGTAAATCTTTTGAGGGTATTCTTTAATCTCTCTCTTCGGGGGAGGGTGATCTCAAGGGGTCACAGGTTGTTAATCCTCTCAATAAAAGTGGGTTTTATCTCATGGTTTTGGAGTTTTTATGAGCGGGCATAAAAGTTTGAGAGGCGAGTGGAGCTCATAAAACAAACACTGTTTTAAATTTTATTGCTAATTTCCTGAAATTGCTTTATTGGTAAGCGAATGTTTTGGTCGTCTACGCAGCGATCAACAGGGAATGAAAGACCCGAAACTTGAGACACGTATTTATCCAGCTTTATGGATATCCCGGATTTCCGGGAGCTTTTGTTATGTCCAGGTGCTCTCTAGCACTAAAAGCAAAAGGCTGAGTCAAGTTTCAGCTCTTTCAACTCCCGGAATACTTATGCGAGGGCGCTCGCAACCGGCAGGGGAGTGGCAAGTGAAAGCTAAAAATCCACACTTTAACGACATTTCGATAGGCAGAAAAATTCGCTTTAAAAGAACAATGCTGAGAATGTCGCAAAAGCAATTAGGCAGCCAGTTAGGGGTGACGTTTCAACAAATCCAAAAATATGAAAAAGGCTCCAATCGTATAGGAGCGGGGCGTTTACAAGAAATTGCCGATATTCTCAATGTTCCCATTTCCTTTTTTTACGCTGATCTCTCAACAAAAGAAAACGCTTTGTATCCCTGTGATGAAGGAATATCGAGCAAAGAAGAGCAAGTCCTTTTGAAAAGTTTTAGAGAGCTCAAACCTAAAAAGCAGAAAGCAATTTTGTGTTTGATTGTCTCATGAGATAAGAAACACTGCTTTAATTCTTATTGCTAATTTCCTGAAATTACTTTATACCTTAAAGGGTAACTTTGGTCGTCTACGCAGCGATCAGTAGGGTCTGAAAGCCCTAAAGTTCAGTACATAAGATTAGCCTACTTTTGTGGGTTTCCCGGGATTCCGGGAGTTTTTGCCATGTCCAGGTGCTATAAGCACTAAAAGCAAAAAAAGCTGACTGAACTCAGTACTTTCAGACTCCCGGAATACTCATGCGAGGGCGCTCGCAACCGGTAGGGGAGCTTGAAGTGAAAGCTAAAAATCCACACTTTAACGACATTTCGATAGGCAGAAAAATTCGCTTTAAAAGAACAATGCTGAGAATGTCACAAAAGAAATTAGGCAGCCAGTTAGGGGTGACTTTTCAACAAATCCAAAAATATGAAAAAGGCTCCAATCGTATAGGAGCGGGGCGTTTACAAGAAATTGCTGATATTCTCAATGTTCCCATTTCCTTTTTTTACGCCGATCTCTCAACAAAAGAAAACGCCTTGTATCCCTGTGATGAAGGAATATCGAGCAAAGAAGAGCACATCCTTTTGAAAAGTTTTAGAGAGCTCAAACCTAAAAAGCAGAAAGCAATTTTGTGTTTGATTGTCTCATGAGATAAAAACACTGTTTTAATTCTTATTGTAAATCTCCTGAAATTACTTTATGAATTACACTGTAACTTTGGTCGTCTACGCAACGACTAAGAGGGATTCAAAACCCCTAAAGTTCAGTACATAAGATTAATCTACTCTGTAGGTTTCCCCGGGATTCCGGGAGTTTTTGCCATGTCCAGGTGCTATAAGCACTAAAAGCAAAAAAGCTGACTGAACTCAGTGTTTTTGACTCCCGGAATACTCATGCGAGGGCGCTCGCAACCGGTAGGGGAGCTTGAAGTGAAAGCTAAAAATCCACACTTTAACGACATTTCGATAGGCAGAAAAATTCGCTTTAAAAGAACAATGCTGAGAATGTCACAAAAGAAATTAGGCAGCCAGTTAGGGGTGACTTTTCAACAAATCCAAAAATATGAAAAAGGCTCCAATCGTATAGGGGCGGGGCGTTTACAAGAAATTGCTGATATTCTCAATGTTCCCATTTCTTTTTTCTATACGGATCTCTCGACAAAGGAAAATGCCTTGTATTGCTGTGATGAAGGGATCGCAAGTAAAGAAGAGCACATCCTTTTGAAAAGTTTTAGAGAGCTCAAACCTAAAAAGCAGAAAGCAATTTTGTGTTTGCTTTCTCATTAAAGTAAAAAAAATTAAAGAGCCTCTTGCTAAATAATCAATTATTATATAAACCCTTTTTTAGAGAAGGGGGGTTAACATTTCTCCCCCCCCCCGCAGAAATGTCCAAATGGAACCTCCTTCTCATCATTTTAAAGATCACGAAAAATTTTATCCTTTATCCTTTATCCTTTTTTTAAAGAGTGACTTATTTGTGTTAGGCAAATTGGAGCGCTGGCATTTTTAGGGATTTGCGAAGGGTTTGAAACATCGTCTTGCCAAAAAGAGTTCTCAAAAGGAAGCTTTGGAAAGAGACTATCAAAAGGGCGGTTTAAAAGAACAACTATCAAAGGGGCGGCTTAAAAGAAGCTACCAAAAATCTGGAACTTCAGGCTTTAAATGAGGACCAATCCGTACCGCCGAGACCTTTTCTGCTAAACCTGTACGATCTGAAATTTCAACCGCTAAACCACAAAGGGTGGCGGGACCGCACGCGGGTTCAAAACGATCTTGTTTCGTCTTATAAAGAAAACGGTGTAAGGGTTCTTCTTTATCCATTCCAAGAGATGAGTTGTAATCTCCACACATGCCTGCATCCGTTAAATAGGCGCTCCCACCTTCTAAGATCTGCGCGTCAGCTGTGGGAATATGCGTATGCGTGCCAACGATAACACTCACACGACCATCAAGAAAATGGCCAAAACATTGCTTCTCGCTTGTTGTTTCTGCGTGAAAGTCAAAAATAACCGTATCGGCTTGTTCCATCAACGAACAGGCTGAGAGAATATTTTCCGCTGTTTCAAATGGATCTTCTACTTTGCACGGCATAAAAACATTGCCCAACAGATTGGCGACAAGAACACGGGCTCCATTTTTTGCCGTAAAAACACCAGTACCTCTTCCGGGAGTTTCTTTCGAAAAATTGGCAGGGCGTAAAAAACGATCACTCTCATGGGCATACTGCAATGCTTCTTTGTGAGAAAAAGCATGATTGCCCGAGGTGACAACATCAACACCGGTTATCAAAAGATCTTGATATGTCTCTTGTGTGAGACCAAAACCACCAGAGGCATTCTCACCATTTACCACAACAAAATCAAGCTGCCATTTCTCAATCAGTTGAGGAAGGTGTTTAAAAACAGCTTTACAGCCTGTGTTACCAACAATGTCACCTAAAAATAAAAAACGCATAGGCGCTTTAATCACATTTTAACATTTTAAGAAACCTTTTTCTGTAAAAATCCCCTGTACCTGTAGATCATGTTCTGCTGCGGGAATAGAGGAAACCTCCTGACATGAAAATCCTATGCCCCATAATGTTATTTGATGCCCTTGTTTTTCAAGAGCTTTAACCGCACGGTCATAATATCCCCCTCCATAGCCAAGACGGTGACATTGACGATCAAACGCAGAAAGCGGAACAATAATATTATTAGGGACAACAACGCCATTGTCTGTCCCTGGACCAAAGGTGCCAAAGCGCATGGGCTCTAAAATCGTGCTGGGTGAAAATGCACGGAAAATCATGGTGGTGGAATCAAGTACGGCTGGTAAGGCTAAACGTCCACCGCGTAATGTTACAGCATCCAGTAAAGGACGCGGGTCAATTTCCGATTTAATGGGCCAATAGCCTGCCAAAATGAGGCGTGAAAAATCTGTTTCCTTTTTTTCAAGGTACTCAATAAAGTGGCAACAAGCACGCTGCGAAAAGAGTGCGCGCTCTTCTATTAAAAGAGCATCACGACGCGACAAGCCGCTTTTGCGCTGCTGTGTGCGAAGGGATGAAGCAGATTCACAGAGGGGATTTTGTGTCATTGTCTCGTCAATTGTTTTATAAGATGCTGGTATTTTATCCATTGTTGATGTTTTGTAAATCTCTTTATGGACAAGAGCTATGATCATGAAAAGAGTATGCGCTCTTCTATTAAAAGAGCATCTTGATGCGACAAGCCGCTTTTGCGCTGCTTGTCATGCGAAGGGATGAAGCAGATTCGCAGAGGGGATTATTTTTGTAAGTGCTGTCTGTTTCATAAAATAAAGCCCAACGTAATTTTTATTTCTTGAAAAGAGAGTATCGTCATTGGTCTTATGTAAAAGGACGTTTTCAATTTTTATCTGGAAAAATTTATTGATGTAAAAAAGGGTGATCCACAACAGCCGATGGAAAAAGCTGATCCCGGGAACCTATACAAATAGGTGGGCGCCATATGAAAAAGCCCACGGGCTTGATCAGGGACAGCTCCCTCGGAGATCATTAAGGTCTCAGGAATACGTTATTTCCTGTCGAGAAGCGCAGAACACCCTCCTTAATATAAAACAATTTCAGAGTTTCTGCTAGAGATAAAATAACCTCAATCTCTTCTTTTTCATAAAGTTTTTTCAAGATGGTTTTACAATCTTGCTGGGGGCTGCTGGAAATGGCTGTATGATATATAGAATGCTTTATTCAAAGTAGAAAAGCAAAAAATATGAGTAGGGGTGGGTGATTGAGTGACGCAGAACGGTTTATTGGCAATAGTTTGATTTTTAGTTTCGGGGGGAATGCTTGGGGGAGGTTTATTTTTTATTCAAGGATGTTTGTTGAACTGGTGTTGCGTCTTTGAAACTTTTGCCTTGTGAAGCCATATTTCAGTGCTGTTTTATCAATTTTGAGGGGGGGAGGAGAGCCGATACGGTATGTGCTGCTATGGTTGAGCTAATAAAAATGAAAAACAGACGATGACAGTTGATCAGAGATGCTAAGCGATGTTTTAAGCTTTTTTCAAAAAATATTTTTTGGGGATCGTGTTTACAATTTTTTATCCATGATGAAAGGTGTGAAAAAAAGAGGTGGTGTGAAGAGAACTCAGGTGTGAAGCGTTTGCTTGCTATAAGAAGAAATTCTGTAGGGGGACTATGACAGTTTTTTTGTAATCTATTTATGTGTGTGTAATAACACATATTATGGACAGATTTATTGGGATAGGCAAGGCAGCTTAAGCTTTGGGTGTTTCGATGAGCACTTTACGCTGTTTGAGTACGTATAAGGCGAAATTATTTCTGAACATACGGCAGGAGTTCACCGCCGCTATGACCTATCCAAGCTTAGACCTGAGCTTTTTCATTCGAGAGAACTGTCACAAAGAAAAACCATTGCTTATGCACGTGTATCGAGTCATGATCAAAAAGACGATTTAGAGCGACAAAAACAGGTTCTCGAGCTTTATTGCGCAAGCCAAGGTTGGACTTTATGAACTCATCTCTGATTGAGGGTCAGGAATGAATTATCGTAAAAAGGGACTTAAAACGTTTATTGGATGCTCTGTTGCTTTTATGGTCACGCCAAGTTCAAAAAAAGGCTCTATAATTGCTTGGGGGTGTTTGATGGCGTGGTTATAAGCAGGGGGCTTGAGTTTTTGAGTGGAATGTAAAGCAGGCTTGCGTCTTATCCAAGTTTAAAAGGATGCATAAAGCGTCTCGTTCTTGAATGGTTTCAAAGAGCTTGCGGTGCTTGTTCGTCTAACAGAGCTTGCACGCGCTTTTGAATCCTCTGCATTTTGGGGTGTACTCTAATGCTGTTTTATAAGCTTTAAGAGCCAAGTTTTGGATGCTCTGTTGCTTCCATGGTAATGGCTAAAGTTTCAAAAAAACAGGCTCTATAATTGCTTGGGGGTGTTTGATGGCGTGGTTATAAGCAGGGGGCTTGAGTTTTTGAGTGGAATGTAAAGCAGGCTTGCGTCTTATCCAAGTTTAAAAGGATGCATAAAGCGTCTCGTTCTTGAATGGTTTCAAAGAGCTTGCGGTGCTTGTTCGTCTAACAGAGCTTGCACGCGCTTTTGAATCCTCTGCATTTGTGGGTAATACTCTAATGCTTTTTTATAAGCTTTAAGAGCAAGTTTTGGATGCTCTGTTGCTTCCATGGTAATGCCAAGTTCAAAAAAAGCTATATAGTTGCGCGGTTCAAGTTCAAGAGCATGGTTAAGATCAAGCATGGCAAGCTTGAAATCGTTTAGTTGAATGTGAATCCAAGCACGTCTTACCCAAGCTTCAGCATGAGTAGGTAAAAGTGCAAGAGCATTATCAAGATAATCAAGCGCAAGTCCATAATCGTCGCTACTGATCGCATTTTCAGCCCATGACATTAAAAGATCAATCGTCTCGCTCCCCGATTGGGACCATAAATGTTGAAGTTGTTGACTGATCTTTTTCGCTTGAGAAACATCAGCACAATATTTCAACTCTTTCAGTAAACGTAAAATTTCTGCTTCTTTGCGTTGCTTAACTCTGTCAACATGGGAGAGCTGCTCTGTGTCAAAATCTTCAAGAATAACCGCAGATGAATCAGAATCGGAGAGCGTTGAGGAAGAGGAAGGAGAATTGGGAATAAGATCATCTAACGGTAAAAGCGATTGTGGAGAAGGACGATCTTCAGGAAGTGAAGGAGGATTTTGCCCATAGCCAAAAGAAACAAAACAAAAAATGCTAACAAAAGAAAGAAAAAAAATGCGCTGGAAAATACAGAAAAAACGCAGCTGAAAAAATCGAAAAGCTTTTAAAAAAACAAAAGAATCCATAAAAACAAGCCCCCAAAAGATAAATCACCAAATATTATCAAACAATGGACTCGTAACCAACGGACTTATAACCGAAAAAAATCTTAAGAAAAAATTTTTAAGCCTACAAAAAGTAGGCATAAAAACATTAACCTAAAAGAATTAGCCCTGACGCGCTCTAAAACGTGGGTTCGTTTTATTAAGAATATAAACACGGCCCTTACGACGCACCAAACGATTGTTACGGTGGCGCTCCTTTAGTGCTTTAAGCGAATTTTTAATTTTCATCATATTCACCGTTAAACAGTTTACGTAACACAATACTATAATACGACATTAAAACACGAAAATACAATATTACAACCCCAATACTGCTCACTCTATGAACACTGCATTGCAATATCGTACTTGCATCACAATATCACACGATACACTTTTTCACTGTGATCACAAAAAGAAAAACGCACCCTTAAGGTACGCATTAACACATTTCATTAGCACAACGAATAAGTGAAAATTACAAAAAAGTAGAAAAGATCTAACAAGAAGTCCTCTTCTTGTCAAGGGTGTATTATACATTTCATATGGTGTGTTAATGGTTGCCTTGAAGGTAAAAATATTCTCGTAAAAAGTAAAAAGAAGGATAAAAAGTGGAAACAAGTAAAAGCTTCTCATTTGTGTGAAAATAATCCTGTTTTTTCGTAAAATATTATCGTTGAGGTGTTTTTTGCTAGTGTGTGAGAGTATTCTTAAGGCTTATTCTTAAAACCTAGAAAATAAACCGTATGATGAAGACAAATGGGATGAATTGATAAGGATCAAATTCTATTGTTCACAGTAAGCGAAGAGTCTCGCATATTATTAAGGTTTTCTCATTGTAAATCTGTGTATCTTTAACCATAGCATTTGCTGCTTGCCTATCACAAGCGGGATGGGTGTATGAGTGAAAACACTTGAAGATAAGGAATAAAACGGTCTTTTATAAATGCTTTCAAGTGCTAGAGAGTATTGCAACATTGGGGATTGTCAAAGCGGTGTGATGAGGATGGCGTTTACGCTTCATAAGCTTGAAGAAGGTGGTGCACTATGAATGTTTAAGCTATTACCGAGAGCTTTTATGCTATATGATGATGGGGGCTGTTGTGAAGTGGTGGCAATGTGTATTGGCAGGTGTTTTTTAAAAGAAGCGTGTGTTAAAATAAGCGCGTAAATTGGCGACATAAGTGTCTTCTGTTTGAGGCTTTTTATTTTATGTGAGGGGTGAGGGGATGTTGGGGAATGGATAAGCTTAGTGCTGTAATCATATCCTGTGATCATATCTTTTACCTGGAGATCAGGAGCGGAGCGCTTCGAACTTTTAATGAGGGGTTAAATTTGTGCTGTTAGAGTGAAAGATGATGCATAAATTTTTATTTTAGGGCAAAAGCCTATGATTCTTTGCAACCCAATTTCTACGTGGGATGGATTGCTAGATATTGTTGAGCGGATGGGGAATTCAAATTGTTCGGTAAGGGAGCCAGTATACTGGGAATACACTTTGGCTCTTGAATGTGGATATAGTTTGAATTCCTTTTATATCCATTTAATATCCATGCTGTAGAAAATTTGACCTTCTGAAGGGTGGTCTATGATGATGTTTATTGAAAGAGTGAAAGGTTCACATTTCCTGGGGATAGACGTAATAAAAGTATGTCATAATACCAATTTGCATATATGCTGCCAATGCCAAAGAGAGCTGAAATAATGATCATTGGTATCCCGATCGATAGGGGCATTACCTCTCTTCCTCCTACGAGGTATCCTATACACAAAAATCCTGCCATTAATAAAAAGCCTATCGACATGATTTTTGTTGATAAAACAATGGGTTTACGAAAGGTTAAAAGAAAGAGGAACAACATGCGTCTAAATGGATCCCCTCTACGTTTTTTGGGGAGGGATAGACTGTGCCTCATTTAAAATTGCTTCTTTATTTTTATTATTGTTAGAAATGAAGTATTTTTTCGCTCAACGAGCGTTTTAAAGGTAATGATAGTATTAAAAAGTATAATTTAGCTTTATCAGGATAATAAAATAAACACTTATACTGGGTCAATTAAGGGTGCTGTTAGGTGCTCTTGGAAGAAACTTGGAGTGAGAAAAATTGTGGGAACTTTATGAAGCGCTGGTTTGTTGGTCTTGACGAATGTCATTGCTAAGCAGGATAGAAAGTTACAGACAGTCTTTTGTGGGGGGTACAGAATATGCGTAAACAAAGTGCGTTTACGATAACGGAGTTCACAAAGAATTGTGCGAGATGCAATAAAGATATGCCATAAAACCAACGAGCATTATACGGTGGTGATGCGCCTTATAATTCATTGCCTGAAAAAGCTTAAAGAACAAGGTAAGAAAATTGATGCGCTAAAAAGAGGGGAAGCGTGAGAGAAGAAAAATTGATCTGTAAAGAAGAAATTTAAGCTGTTGGGGGATGTTGAGGAAACTTTTTCGAGAAAGATGTTGAGCGGATGAATAAAAGGAGAAAGTCCTCTATCTGTTAAAGAAAAAAGAGAGGGAGGAAAAAGAGGAAAGTTGCTATGCTGGAGAGGCTATCTTTTGGCCGATATTGGGCTGCGTTTGCGAGAGTTGTGTGGGTAGAGTAATACGTTTCACCTCTTTGCAGCGATTTTATGAGAATAAACCGTATTGTACATAAAAACACAATAAAGTCAATAGCTTGTGTGAAATTATTTTATATGAAACCACTGAAGAATCCATCCTTTTATGCATGATTCATTTGACCATTTTTATATAAGATTGCCATGTATGAATAGACCATAAAAAGTAAATCATCATGTAAATGTTATAACGCATGTGTCATTCAAATGAAATGAAAAGCAGCTATCATTCATAACAGTTCATAAATTTTATGATACGTTTTTATCACAGCACAAATTACATTGTTTAAAAATTTAGTTGTTTGAAAATATCGATAACATAAATCGCATACGTTTAAAGATCACATCTTGTTTTAAAGATTGGATTGTTAATCACATAAAAGAGCAAATTAACATTCGCCAAAATTTGCGAACGCAAAATTAGAGAGCTGTCATGACAGCATCATCATAACACCGAACATTTTAAAGATTGCATAAAAGGATTTAAAGACAAGATCGATTTTAAAACGCTTTCTAAAAGTTTAGAAAACGATAAAGAGGTATTTTTTATCTTATGAAATCAAAAGCCTTTTAATGAATAGATTGCAGGCTAGTATTTAAGAACGGAACTATTCGCTTCCACAAAAAAATGGAAGCGAACAATACGATAGCAGTCGAATTACTATCTACTTTAGACTTGGTACTAAAAACGTTGTAAAAGTTATAGTTTAAAAATACGAAACCAAATGAGGTCCCCTCAAATTTGAGGGCATCTATTTAGACAAGATAAGCAAGTAAAATTCAAAATCGTTGTAACATTATAAGGCATAGGATTTACTTAATTTTGAGTCAAAAGTTACTCTGTTTAAAGAATGCTCTATTCTAAAGTTAACGTCTCCAAAATTGGATTGGTTGATTTTGCTAGCCAAATATAGAGCGATTAATTTGCAAAGAAGTTCTGTTTAAAAGACACTTATGAAAGCCTTTCTAAATACCGTTTAAACGTTTATAACTAATATTTATAACAGTTTTTAAAGCCTTGCGTTTGATAAAATCGGTTGTTTATTGTCTTATGAGAGATTGTTTTGAAAACCAATGCTCGTAAATGTAAAAAACGTTTTTTAAAGCTACCAAGCGTTTTGATTTGTTTGATACGTTTGATAGCAACGAAAAGCGTTTATAGGCTTTCTCATTCAAATGAGTGATTAAAGATCATACGCATCATTTACATTCCTTTTGATAAGTTTTCATCTCTCAATAGAGCGCTTGTAATATGATATGTTTTGTATATATACATTCATTATTCCATTATGAGTGATTAATTTTAATCATTAGAATCATGATTTGAAAGCCGCGTCATATCATTTGGCACGGCTTTCTTTTATGATGGAGTTATCCTATTAAAAGGCACTCCCATGTCTATTTTTATTCTGTTTTATCAGTTATATTGACAACATTATCCCTTTCATAAACCTCACAATTTTTTGGAACAAACCTTACTTTGCTTTTTTGTTGATTTTTGCATTGCCATAGGCTTTACCCCAGACCTTGGCATGATAGGAAACCTTGGCATTGCCATAAACAGAGCCATAAATCTCACAAGAGCCACTCACACAAGCATTCCCATAAACCTTGCCATAAATTTTTGCACGACCATTAATAACAGCATAATTATAAATTTTTGCATGGCTATAAATGCAAGCCAAGCCAGAAACCTTGGCATGACCATAAACGCGTGCATAACTAAAAACCGTAGCATCATAAGAAACATGCGCATGGTCATAAATATGAGCATCAGCAAGAACGCGGGCACTACCATTCACATGAGCATTACCATAAATATTGCCATAAACATGAGCATTGCCATAGACACAAGCATTGTCATAGACATGACCACAGACTTGAGAAAAATAGCGTATTTTTGCATCATCATACACTCTTGCATGACCGTAGACACAAGCCTCATCATACACCCAGCAATTGCCATCATGGGATAGGTTAACTTCCTTTTCAATAAAGCCGCCTAAAGACCCCGCCTTTATATCATCAAAATCTTTTAAAGCTTTAATGCGATAAAGGTTTATAATATTTCGAGTAAGAGCATGTTTGATTTTTTTGATTTCATTGGTTAATTCATATTTTTTGCACATAGAGATACCCTCACAATCTAATGTGATAAACATTTGCTAAAATTTGGAATGGAAAAATTTGGTTGGAAAGCAGGCACCCCCGCCGCGCCCACGCGTCTTTACGCAGCGTCTTTTATGGTGTGATCACAAATTTTGATATGACCATTCAATTTTTTGGTATCTATATATGAATTGCCAAAAACACTCACTTTATCGCAAATGTATGTATAGCCTGTAATTTTTGCATTCTCATAAATACAAGCATCATCACAAACCACAGCAAAAAACCAAACTTGAGCATTGCCAAAAATCTTTGCATTGCCATAAGCTTGCGCATAGCCAGTTAATAAAGCGTTATCATAGATTTTAGCATGACCTTTTATAACAGCCCTGTCCGATACCTCAGCATGATTCAAAACGTAGGCATAATCGTAAACATAAATTTTGCCAAAAACCAAGGCATGATCAGCAACCCTTGCATTGTCATAAATTTTTGCACAATCAAAAACCTTAGCATTGCCTTCAATTTTTGCATTATCGAAAACACTAGCGTAATCACAGACTGTAGCGTGATCAGAAACACAAGCCTCATCATAGACCCAGCAATTGCCATCATGAGAGAGGTTACTTTCCTTTTCAATAAAGCCGCCTAGATCGCCAACCTTAATATCAGAAAAGTCTTTTAATGCTTTAATGCGATAAAGAGTTTGATTATTAATTACACGTGTCTCATTTGTGAGTGCAAACTTCTTTTGCATGAGCACAATTCCTTTATAGAGATTTAAATTTTTAAATGAGATGTTTAAAAGGAGGGCGCCCCCCGCCGCGCCTACGCGTTATTTACGCAGCATCACTTTCATATTCGCTGTCATTATCATCGTCATAATACCCTTCAAAATCAGCATAATACTCATGACGATAATAATCATCTTCGCTACCAAACTCAGGATATGCATCATCACAGATATCTTCATTAGCTGTTAAAGAGGCATTGCTATGAATATAAGAAGAACCAGAGATAAGAGCATCACAAATAACGGCATCATCAAAAACATGCGATTCATCACAAATATAAGCAGAGCCACTTATTTTTGCATTGCCTCCGACAAGAGAGTATGATTGTCATTTAACAGTGTAATTATACAATCTTCAAAAGCGGGGGGAAATGATATGGTTTGCACAACA
>NZ_JBHILZ010000088.1:0-736 GCF_042193725.1 Bartonella sp. OT172YNZD
GTATCATAACACGATACCAATATAAAGAAAAGGATAAATGTTAAATAACAGGAGCCCTCATGCATCCGAGAGAGACGATAAGAGAAACATTTGTTGCGTTGATAAGGGCAGCAAAGACGGCAGCTGGTGACAATGTTTTCAATATGCGCGATTTCAATTTATTTATTGAAGCAATGCCAGCTATTAATATCTCAACGCAAAGTGAAACGATTGAAGATGGACATGATTTTGGCTTAAGGCGGCGTGTTTTAACGCTAGATGTTGAATGTTATGCGACATGTGAAGATGGAGCACGTTTTGTTGACCAATTAGCGTGGGAAGTGGAGGAGATTTTCTACGCTAATCCCAATCTCAATAACACCGTTGAAACATGCCGCTTGCAAAATATTGCTTTTGCCTTTGGTGATAATGGCGCCCTAGCGCTCCATGGTGCAATTTTAACCTTTGAAGTCATTTATGTGACGAATATCCCCAACATGGATGAAGAAGAAAGCGGTGTAACAGCAAGACTCGTTGAACCTTTCTTAAATTTTAAACCAGAAACAGGCGTGGGAAACGAAGATAAATACATGAAGATTGAGGAACCCCATGTTAGAGCGGCGCGATAAAGAAATCACCGATTTAAAGAGACGTGTAGCCAATATGGTTGTGGTGGGGAAGATTAGCCATGTCGACCATAAAAACGCACGCTATCGGGTAAAAAGTGGCAATCTCATCAGTGACTGGATTCCAGACA
>NZ_JBHILZ010000089.1:0-716 GCF_042193725.1 Bartonella sp. OT172YNZD
TGGACTTGCGAGTTGACAATGGAGTAAGAGTTGCTGCATTATGCATAGGGACTTATGATTTGCATTTACCTTCTAGCCAAGTTTTGGAACTAGATAATTGTTATTATGTTTCAGTGCTTTCTAGAAACATTATTTCTATTTCTTGTTTGGACAAGAAAGGAGTTACATTCATAATTAAGGATAATAAATTTTCCTTTTCATATGATGATGTTTATTATGGATGTGCTATTATGAGTAATGGCTTATATGTTATAGATTTAGTACTCAAATTCTCAATGTTGATACCAAAAGACCCATAATCTAAAGTCTAAAACAGTTATACTTATGGCATTGTAGGTTAGGACACATAAGTGAGATATGAATCACAAGATTGCATAAAGAAGGATATCTTGATCCATTTGATTATGAATCATATGGGCCTTGTGAATCTTGTTTGGTAAGAAATATGAAAAAAAGGTCATTTATTGGAAAAGGGTCATGTGCCAATGAGTTATTGGAACTCATTCATTCATGTGTGTGTGGACCTTTGTCTACCCAAGCAAGGGGTGGATATTCTTACTTCATTAACTTTACTGATGATAAGTCAAGGTTTGGATATGTGTATCTGATGAGACACAAATTAGATTCTTTTCAAATGTTAAAAGAATTCAAGAATGAATTAGAAAATCAAACTGGCAAAAGAATTAAAACACTTAGATCTAATCGAGGTGGAGAAT
>NZ_JBHILZ010000090.1:0-700 GCF_042193725.1 Bartonella sp. OT172YNZD
ATTCCAAGACGCCAATGCTAATCCTGCGACGATGATGCAGCTTTATCAAGCAATTGTTGAAGCGCTTGATGATCCAGAGTGTGGAGAGCCTGGGTTCTCATTGCAAAGGATTGATCTGACAAAAGCAACGCGTGAAGGCACTTTTCATTTTGTTTTAACGGGTGTTTTTTATCCCGATGGGCATTTGGGGGATTGGTCACACAAAGAGCCAATGAGCATCAATTTAGAGGTTGGTGATGACTGAGTTTGAACCTTTATCCATTCCACAAATTCCCCCTCCACAAATTCCTTTGCCACAAATTATTGAAGAGCTTTCTGTTGAAGCAATTTTAGAGCAAAAGATCACGCGTTTGACTGAGCTTTTTGCAGCGCATCATATTCCTTATAATGTGGAAAAGACGGCTTATGATCCGGTGGTCATTCAATTACAAGCGGCCGCTTATGAAGAGTTGCTCTTGCGCCAGCGGATTAATGAAGTGGCGCGGGATAATTTACTCACATTTGCGCGTGGAACAAGTTTAGATCATTTGGGGGATTTTTATGGGGTCACGCGCCTTTTGGATGAAGATGATGAGCGGTTTCGCCGCCGCATTCGTTTGAATAGACAAGGGCATTCCACAGGGGGCACAGCGCCACGTTATCAATATTTTGCCCTCTCAAGCGATATCCATGTCAAAGATGCTTTTGTTTATCGTGTGGG
>NZ_JBHILZ010000091.1:0-691 GCF_042193725.1 Bartonella sp. OT172YNZD
GGCACAGCGCCACGTTATCAATATTTTGCCCTCTCAAGCGATATCCATGTCAAAGATGCTTTTGTTTATCGTGTGGGCAAAAGCCCGATTATTCATGTGGCTCTTTTTAGTGATAGTCCATCAGGGGTGGCAGATGAAGCTTTAATTGCCAAGGTGCAAGCCGCCCTTGATGAAAAACAGGTAAAAATGACCAATGATACTCTCTTGGTCAAAAGTGCGGTGCAGCGGGTGATCAATGTTTCTGCTGATTTTTGGTTGTTACCGGATGAAGGCTCCTTTGTTTTGGAAAGAGCAGAGCAGAATTTGAGAGAAGAATGGGCGTGCACATGGAGGCTTGGGCGTGATCTTTCTTTAAGTTGGATACTCAGTCGCTTGATGGTTGAGGGTGTGCACCATGTGAACATAACGCACCCTTGTGAGGATATTTTGGTCGCACCTGATGAAGCTGTAGCTTTGGGGGATATTGTCTTGTTTGAACGGGGGCGTGCTTATTGATGCTTTCCTCACTTTTGCCACCGAATTCGAGCTTGTTTGAACGCTGTTTTGCAGAAGCAATGGCTCTTGACCCTCACGTTAAAACGGCACTCGAAGAAATACCCCGCGCGAAATTTATTACGCGTCCGCCTTCTTGGTTGCCCTTTTTAATAGACGAATATGGCTTACAAGAATTAAGCCCTTATTTTTCTAACCT
>NZ_JBHILZ010000092.1:0-689 GCF_042193725.1 Bartonella sp. OT172YNZD
GCGCTATTGCGCCGGCTGCCGAAACTCAAATTTTCTAGAGGAGGCACTTCTTCTGCATCAAATTCCACCCGCAATTTCCCCAGTTGTAAATTGCTGTTGGAATTTAAATCACGGTCAAACCAAACCCGCCCACCAAGCAGTGCACCGCGTGCAATCATATCATCAAGAAAGCTGGTCAAAGACCGGGTAATGGCAATAACATGTTGACCGGTCAGGTTTTCATCATTCGCCCAAGGGCGCAAATTATTGATGATGGTTTTTTCCAGTGCTGCACGGGTGCGCACCACATTGACAAAACGCCAAAGCGGATCACTAGAGGTGGTATGGTTGCCCCATAAAATGCGCCCATTGGAAGCTACTTCTCCCTGCCCATTTTGACTAAGGCGCGCGGGAATAAAGGTCGCAATATCGGCTTTATTGAGACGGTTTGCCTCATGATCAATTTCCCCATCAAAGTAGCTAATGGGGCGTGCTGTCCCTAAAATACCATGCACATCTTGATTGGAGGGAGACCAAAAAACACCGCCCCTTTGCTTGTCCCGCTTGATAAACATGGCTGCTGCAAAAGGACTTGCGGGTTTTATACTCACACCTCCATCAGAATTTGCCACCCGTACAAAGGGATCAATCAAATAACAAAAGCGTGAGGAAAAATCTGTACGATAAGCAAGGCTTTCTTCCGTGTTTTT
>NZ_JBHILZ010000093.1:0-682 GCF_042193725.1 Bartonella sp. OT172YNZD
TGGCTACAAGCGCAAGAAGCTTCTGGCGCTCTCTCAAGCAATATGCCCCTCCATGTTGGTGATCCGGTGCGGTTGTTGAACCCCCATGGTGAGATTGGCTCTGCCTCTCTGGTTGTACGCGATAGCTATAGTGAGGATATGCCTAATCCAGCCCGTCACGCCGAAGAGTTGGCGCTCTGTTATGCCGGTGGCGCTTTGCGGATGACAAAAGATGAACTTATTCTCTCCCATGGGGAAAACCAAATTCATTTGAGTGCACAAGGTTTGGTGCTTTCTCATCAAGCAACCCGTGTTGAATTAACGGGCAGTGTGCAGATTGAAGCAAAAGATTTACAGCATAATCAAAAATCTGTTGGCGCAAGCCATAAACACGGCGGGGTCAAAATGGGTCCCTCCACAACCTCTTCCCCTCTTTAAAGGAGTTTTATGATGCGTGAGAACACTTATGTTATTTTAACCAATGCCGATTTTGTTGCTGGTCAACGTTCACCGGGCAAGGGTGAGGAAATTTGTTTAAGTGAAGAGGCAGCAAAATACCCTTTGCTGCTTGGTCAGATTGCTGAAAAACCAGCCCCTGTTGTTGCGGCGACCCCAACGGTTTCTACCACAAAGACAAGCAAAGGGGCTTAAAGCATGCGGTGCGGGATGAGCGAAAAGGATGGCTCTCTCTTGTATGGCTTTG
>NZ_JBHILZ010000094.1:0-682 GCF_042193725.1 Bartonella sp. OT172YNZD
TCCCTTGGCCACTAATCTAGCTTTGAAGGTCTCTACCTTCCCATCCACTTCTCTCTTTCTCTTATATACCCATTTGCATCCTATAGGTTTGATGCCTTTGGGTGCTTCTACAAGAGACCAGACTTTGTTAGAATGCATTGATTCTAACTCTGACTTTATAGCCTTTTACCATTGAGATGCATCAAGATCTTTAATAGCCTCATTGTATGTAGTGGATCTGACTCATGTTCATTAGAGAGAGCTATAAAACCTTCTCCTAGACCCATCTATCTATCAAGTTATCTCATAATCCGTCAATTACAACGATGTACTACCTGTTGATGTTTTGAAGGTAATCGTTGATCAGATTCAACATTTGTATCTGAAGTGGTTATGACATCTTCAGATTCAACTCTTGAATTTGAAGTATCTAATAGTTCTTTAAGAACTATTTCACTCCTAGACTTATGATCTCTTATATATTCTTCCTCTAGAAAGGTTGCATTTGCACTAACAAATACTTTTCTTTCTTGAGGGCTATAGAAATAATAAGCTCTTGTTCCTTTTGGATATCCTACAAACAAACACACCTTAGTTTTTGGTTCCATCTTTTTGGATTCAGGCTTTAGCACATGTGCTGGACATCCCCAAGTTCGTAAATGGCGCAAAGAAGCTTTACGCCCTATCCACAATTCTCTTGGTG
>NZ_JBHILZ010000095.1:0-655 GCF_042193725.1 Bartonella sp. OT172YNZD
CCCGAATGGCATCTGACTCACTATCAGTCCTCTGCGCCTCAACAACCCTGCTGACCATGGTAGGCTCGGCTGTAACGGTGAAGAGAGCTAGTCGATCCTCTAACTCCTCCATCTCCAAGTCAAACTCATTCACTATGCCCATATTTCCCCATTCCTGTATGGCCAAGCTAGCAACAGTAGCCCGCGTCTTTCTGCTTAAAGCATCAGCCACCACATTGGCTTTTCCCGGATGGTACTGTAAGTAAAAATCTTAATCCTCTAGATATTCCATCCAACGCCTCTGCCTGAGATTGAGGTCTTTCTGAGTAAAAATGTACTTAAGGCTCTTATGATAAGAAAATACCTCAAATCTCTCACCATACAAGTAATGCCTCCAAGTCTTAAGTGCATAGACTATGGCGGCAAGCTCCAAATCATGTGTGGGATAGTTCTGCTCATGCGTCTTCAACTGTCGGGATCCATAGGCAACTACCTTCCCAATCTGCATCAGCACACATCCCAAACCATCTTTTGAAGCATCACAATAGACTTGGTACCCCAAGCCCCTTTCCGGAACTATCAAGATCGGTGCCGTAGTCAGACAAGTCCTCAACTCCTGGAAAGAAGGCCCACAAGCATCATTCCATTCAAATTTCACATCCTTCCGTGTCAGTCG
>NZ_JBHILZ010000096.1:0-647 GCF_042193725.1 Bartonella sp. OT172YNZD
ATTAAGGAAGTTACGCAAGGAGTTGCGCAGGATTCTTTGTTGTGGAGCAAGGAAGAAGAATCCTTCCTAGCAAAACACGGAGAAGGAGAAAAAACCAATAGCAAGATTAAGTATCTTGCCAATGGAGATATAGCAGAAGATTCTACGGAAGCTATAACAGGTAACCAGCTTTATTCAATGAACAATACGATTTCTGGTTATTTAGGTGGAGGTGCTAAGTATGCAGAAGGGCAATGGACAGCACCAAGTTTCCAAGTTGTGCACTACAATGCTGATGGTAGTGGAGGTAGTGAAGAGAGTTACAATACTGTAGGGGAAGCCTTTGGCGGTGTTAATAGTACTTTCACGAATCTGAATAATGAAATTATCGATGTAAAGAACAATCTGCTTGTTACGCAAGATGGAGGGGTAAGTTTATTCAGAAGTAGTGAAGAGAGTA
This sequence comes from Bartonella sp. OT172YNZD, assembly GCF_042193725.1. Lineage (NCBI taxonomy): Bacteria > Pseudomonadati > Pseudomonadota > Alphaproteobacteria > Hyphomicrobiales > Bartonellaceae > Bartonella > Bartonella sp. OT172YNZD. The sequence continues at coordinate 440 of NZ_JBHILZ010000096.1, forward strand.
GTAGGGGCGCCGGTACAATCAGCATTGGTAAGAATGTAGATGGCAACGAAATTAGTATTTTGAATAAAGGTAGTGAAGGGCGCATTATTTCTGGTCTGATGGGCGGAAGCATCGCTAAAGATTCAAACCAAGCCGTTAATGGCTCACAGCTTTATTCGATGGGAGAGACGGTTGCTCAGTATTTTGGCGGTGGCGCTGGATATACGGG
>NZ_JBHILZ010000097.1:0-255 GCF_042193725.1 Bartonella sp. OT172YNZD
AATCCCAAAAATTTAATTTACTCTAAATAATAGGTGAAAACAGTTTATTTCGTTTGAAAATAATTACAATTAGCGTGAGAGATTTTTCATCATCAACTGTAATATAGAAAAAGAAACAATACATATAAAGGACCTTTAAAAGTTTTTTTAAGCTCCTTTGGTTATTGTATAAAGCAAAAATTTTTTCTATTAATTAACTAACAGACTAACCATCTAACAAACTATGATGCAACTGTCGTTTTAAATGTTTTCTTT
>NZ_JBHILZ010000097.1:339-647 GCF_042193725.1 Bartonella sp. OT172YNZD
GTTCAACTTAGATTTGTGATAGATATCTTTTTAAGACAAATTAAAAAAATAAGAAAATTTGAGTGCGTCATTTGAAACAATTATGTTTGTAATAACTGATTTTAGCTTTTCACTATCAATATTAAAGGGGATTGGTCAAGCTTCCTTGGTTATATCGATTGCTTGATCATATTTGAGTTTTGTTGAAAATAATAAATTTTTTAATTGATGAGCAAAAAAAGAGTTCATAGCTAAACCACTACGTGTTTATTGGAATAAATTTTAAATTTACCAAAGTTTGTAAAACCAAATTTTTTATAAATGCTAAT